>CANHEC010000077.1 GCA_947459455.1 Chitinophagaceae bacterium | reverse complement strand
GTCTTTCGCTATTTCATTCAGCACACTGGCAAGGCCACCGCGGGTAGCATCTCGCAAAAAATGAATGGCGCTGCCATATTCATCCAGCAGCTGCATCACTGTATGGTGCAGTGCGGCGGTATCGCTTACAATATCAGTTTCAAACTGCAGCCCATTTCGCAGGCTCATAATGGCCATGCCATGCGCTGCCAGTGGTGCATTAATGATGATGGCATCGCCCGGCTGTATACTTCGCCAGCCCAGTTGGGCCCGGCTGTGTACCACGCCAATGCCGCTGGTATTAATAAAAATCTGATCGGCCTTGCCGCGTTCAACCACTTTGGTATCGCCGGTTGCCACCTGCACGCCTGCAGTTTGGCAGGCGGCGCCAATGGTTTGTAAAATGGTCCAGAAGTGCTGCATCGACAGTCCTTCTTCCAGTATAAAGGACAAGGAGAGATAGCGGGCCCGGGCACCGCACATGGCCAGGTCGTTCACAGTACCATTTACTGCCAGGTCGCCAATATTGCCGCCCGGAAAAAAGATGGGCGAAACCACATAGCTATCTGTGCTGAAGGCCAACTGGCCGGGCAGAGAAAACACAGCACCATCGTGGCGTTCGTTCAGCGTCTCATTGGCCAGCACATCAAACACTCCACTGTTCAGCAGCCGCTGTGTGAGGATGCCACCGCTGCCATGACCCAGGTTGATAGCATCAAAATCGAAATTGGGCATGGGGCACTGCAGGTTCATAACGCAAGCGATTCGGCAGCCATGTGATGAAAATGATAGTAGGCGGCGCAAGCACCTTCGCTGCTCACCATGGGGGCTCCCAGCGGGTTCATGGGGTGGCAGGTGCTGCCAAACTGCGGGCACTCAAACGGCTTCTTTTTGCCCCGCAAAATATCGCCGGCGATGCAGCCGTTGCTGACATGGCTGCTGCCAATAGCAATGTCAAATTTTCGATTGGCGTCAAAGGAGGCATAGCTGCTCTTCAGCTCGTAACCGCTCTTAGGAATGTTGGCAATGCCCCGCCATTCGCGGTCGCTTACTTCAAACACCTGCGCAATGGTGGCCCGTGCAGCGGCATTGCCCTGGGCATGCGCCACCCGGCTGTATTGGTTTTCCAGTCGGTACTCACCAGCTTCCAGTTGTTTTACCAGCATCAGTATTCCCTGCAGCAGGTCTACCGGTTCAAAGCCGGTAATCACAATGGGCAGGCGATAGCGTTGTACCAGCGGAATGTATTCCTCTTCGCCCATGATGGTACAAACATGCCCGGCTGCTAAAAAGCCCTGCACCACATTGTCGGGGTCGGTCACAATGGCTTCGATGGCAGGCGGTACCAGCACGTGCGAAGTAAGGATGCTGTAATTGTGGATGCCAGCCTGCTGCGCATGTACCACGCTCAGCGCATTGGCCGGGGCGGTGGTTTCAAAGCCTACGGCAAAAAATACCACCTGTTTGTCGGGCTGTTGCTTTGCTATCTCCACGGCTTCCAGTGGCGAGTACAGAATGCGTACATCGGCACCGGCAGCCTTGGCCTCCAGCAAACTGCGGTGGGTGCCGGGCACCCGTATCATATCGCCGTACGAGCAAAGAATTACGCCGGCTTCTTCGGCCAGGTACACCGCTTTGTCTATCAGGCTTTGCGGCGTTACACAAACGGGACAGCCGGGGCCGTGCACCATGGTTATTTGTTCCGGCAATAGTTGCAGAATGCCATTTTTTACCAGGCTGTGCGTTTGTCCGCCACACACTTCCATCAGCGTCCATGGTTGGGTCACCGTGGCATGTATTTCCTGTAGTAGTTGCTGCACCACTGCAGGGTCGCGGTATTCACTCAGGTATTTCATAGCGGGCAAATTGATGAAGGCATTAGGAGGAGCCTCTGCAATATGCCGCTTGCATCGCGGTCGGTGAATGATAAAAGTCAACTATGGCGTGGCACTGAAACGAAGCTCCTGATCTATAAACACCAGCTGGCCCACGGCAATGTTTTCATCATTGGGTGGCAGGTGGGTATGAAAAAACAGCTGGTAGGTACGCTGCAGCTGTGTTTGCAGCAGCTGCACCAGCAGCGCATTTTGCAGCACCCCACCCGAAAAGCCAATGTGCTGCACGCCATGCCACTGGGCCACGGCGTGTACCAGCCCTGCCCAGCTGGCGTGAAAGCGGGCTGCGATGGCGGCCGGCTCCGTACCCGCATCGGCATCGGCCAGTAGTTGTTGCCAAAGTCCACCCGCATCTGGCTGCCCGTGTTGCAGGCTCCACGTATAGCCCGCGGGTATGCCATGTATCTCGCAGTAAGCACTGGCAGCGGCTTCCAGCCACATGGCCGCATGGCCTTCGTATTGCTGCTTGTCTATTTGCAGCAGCAGGCAGGCTACTGCATCAAACAGGCGGCCGGCACTGCAGCTACGTATGCCATTATAGTTGTCCAGCATTGGCAGGTACAGTGTCCATTCCTGTTCGGTAAAAAACGGGCGGGCCCGGTGCCGCTCAGCAGCCGGTAGCTGCGCCAGCAGGCTCAGCCGGGGTTCGCGGGCCATTTTATCGCCCAGCAAATAGTCGAAGTAAGGCAGGTGTGCTACCCGCTGCAGGTGCCCTTTTTCATACCTGAAAAATTCGCCTCCCCAACTTTGACCATCGCTGCCGTAGCCGGTGCCATCCAGCACGGCTATCAGCACCGGCTGTGGGTGCTGCAGTAGTTGCTGCTCGGCCAGCAGGGCGGCTGCATGGGCGGCATGGTGCTGCACGGTATGCAGCGGTACTTGCTGTGCCGCTGCCCGGCTGGCTGCCAGCTGGTGCGAAAAATATTGCGGATGCTGATCGGTGATCCAGGCGGTGGGCTGTAAGCGTAGCAGGTGCTGCAAATGCCGGAGGGTATGATCATACATCAGTTGGGCATCGTAGCTATCGGTATTGCCCAGGTACTGGCTGCAGTACAGCATACCCGCCTGTGTCATGGCCACACTGCTTTTCATTAGCGCACCGGTGGCTACCAGGCTGCTGCTGTTGTCAGGCTCATAAAATGCACAGGCCGGGGCCAGCCCGCGGGAGCGGCGCAGCCAAATGTGCATATCGTCAGCCGTCAGGCTCAGCACGCTGTCGTCCTGCGGTATTACAATGGGGCGATCATGGCACAGCAGGTAGTCGGCTATGCCAGCCAGTCCTTGTAGTGCTGCATCGTCGGTATAAAAAAGAGGTGCACCGCTTACATTGGCACTGGTGGCCACTACCGGGTGTGGCCAAAAAGCAAACAGCCACTCAAAAAGTGGCGCATACGGCAGCATCACACCCAGTTTGTGCAGGCCTGGTGCCAGTGCATGCGTAGCCAGCTGCTGGTGCAGCGTAGCCGAAAGGGGCACCAGCACAATGGGTGCTACCGGCCCCTGCAGCCATTCGGCAGCTGCGGAGCTAATGTGGGTAGCCTGCTGCAGTATGGTCAGGTTTGGAAACATGACCGCCAGCGGCTTGAGAGGCCGATGCTTGCGCCGGCGCAATTGCTGCACCGCATTTTCCCGGCGGGCATCGCACAGCAGCAGGTAGCCACCAATGCCTTTGATGGCCACGGTTTCGCCACGTTGCAGACTGGCCGCTACCAGCGGCCCTATCTCGGCAGGTTGTTGCGCTAGCAGCTGGCCATCGGCCCGGTACCACTGTAGCTGTATGGCGCATTGCGGGCACGAAATGGTTTGCGCAAAAAAGCGCCGATCAGTGGGGTCGGTGTACTGCTGTTGGCAACTGCTGCAGGGCTGCAGATGCTGCATACTGGTGTGGCAGCGTTCGTACGGCAGCTGCTGCAGTATCGAGTAGCGGGGGCCGCATACGCTGCAGGTGGTAAACGGGTAGCCGTAACGGGGATTATCGGGCGTGAGCAGGTCGCGGCGGCAATCATCGCACAGCGCAAAATCTGGTGGTATCCATAAGCGAGGGACGGGAGCATCGTCTTGCAGCAGGATGTTGAACTGTGTAAAGCCAACCGGTGTGAGTTGCCTGATCGTTTGGTTTGTAATGATGGCTCGTGCTGGTACCTGTGCCAGCAAGGCTTGCTTGAATTGCCCAAAATCTGATTCGCTGGCTTCTATCTGTATATGCAGTCCATCGCTTTGATTGCTTACCTGCCCATGCAGGCCCTGCTGTGTAGCCAGCTGGTACACCAGTGGCCGAAAGCCAACGCCCTGCACCAGGCCCTGTAGATGCCAGTGCCAGTGCTGAACAGCAGTAGCGGCGGGATTTGGCGAGGTGGCGTTGGTTGGCAAAGGACAGCTGGATAATGCCGAAAGGTAAAACCGCTGTCTGCCATGGCATGCAGCTGTGGCATGGCATGGGCTGATTGTTTATACAAAAAATGAAAAGTTTAGTCGCGGCGCACAGTACCAGTGGGGCTATCGCTGCCGGTGCGGCTGGCATAAAAGCGTTGCGCATCGTCCAGCATTTGCACGATAGCTGGTTGTATCACCGGCCTTGCTTTAAATGCAATGAGGTGTCCCAGGCCGGGCAGCATATTGATCTTTAGTGATTGTGCATTCACCAACCGCTGCTGCGCAAAGCGGGCATTGCTGGTATAAATCAGGTCATCGTTGCTGCCCTGAAAGTAGTACACCGGTACACGAATACGGGCCCAATGGGGCAGCATGGCCTGCAACTCAGCAGTATGCGACAACTTTTCTACGTTGGCCGAATGAATCATACGGGGCTGTGCCCAGCTGAATAGCGGCGACTCCAGCACGTAGCTGATGCTATAGGTTTTTTCTTCGCCGGGGGCCAGCGCTGGTGCCAACAGCACCATGCCATCTACCAGGTGCGGGTAGTCCATGGCCAGGCGGGCTGCTACGCTGGTGCCATACGAGGCTGCTACCAATACTACCGGCCGTTGCTGGCGGTGCAGGCTGTCCAATATGGGTGCTATCATGGCCGCTTGCTGCTGAATGGATGCCACGGGTTGGCCGAGTCCGCTATAGCCGTAGCCGGGGCGGTCTACCGCAAACAGGTTGGCCTGTCGGCGAAGTGAGGTATCCGACAAATAGTCGCGGAAATAACTGCTGCTGCTGGGGGCACCGTGTATGAAGAGGATAGTCGGCTTGCCGGGTTCATTGCTGGTGTACAAATAGCGCAGCTGTCGGCCTGCTTGCTGGTAGTAGTTGATGTAAATGGACTGTCCCTTGCGTACAAAGTACTCGGTGGTTTCGAGGTCGCTTTGCCGAAACTGAAAGTATTGATCGGCCAGCAGGCCAAAGCCAATAGCCAGCACATACATCAGCAAGAGGCTGCGAAACAGGCGGCGGAGTGTGCGGCGAATGGAGACGGGCATGACCATACAAAATTGGATGATCAACAGCGAGGGGCAGGTAGTGGTTGTGTTAATTTGGCCGAGGCCGCCGGATAGCAGAGGTATAAAAAGCAAAACGGGGCTGATAGCTGGAATATCAGGCCCCATTTACTGCTATTCGGATCCAATCTCAAGTGGGTAATAGCCTAAGGGAGTAGGGTAAGGAGGCGCAGTAAATGATGCCTGTTTCCTTACCGATAGCTGTAAAATTAGGCCAGCACCCATACCGAAATGCAGGCCGCTTCAATTTTTTTTGAACGTTCGAACATCAATACTTGAACAAGATGGCGGGTATCGGCGGCGCTGACCACGCAGCGCTATCCAAAAAATTGTTTTGCACATTGGGGGCCGGCCCTATATTTGCAGCCCCAAAAGGGAGTTGGTGCGGTAGCTCAGTTGGTAGAGCAAAGGACTGAAAATCCTTGTGTCGCCGGTTCGATTCCGGCCCACACCACCACTAAAAAGCCCGGCAGTGTTGCCGGGCTTTTTTTATTTGTTGGTATCAGGATGACACGGGTACTACACCCCACTAAAAATGGAAAAGCCTCCATCTACCACCAGCTGTGCACCGGTTACAAACCGCGATGCATCGCTCAGCAGAAATACCAGGGCGCCATTCAACTCTTCGGGTTGGCCAAAGCGCTTAAAGGGCGTTTGGCGTATCACGGCGGCGCCCCGCTCGGTATAGCTGCCATCGGGCTGTGTCAGCAGGTGGCGGTTTTGTTCAGTCAAAAAGAAGCCCGGTGTCAGGGCATTCATCCGAATGCGGTCGCCGTACCGATTAGCCAGTTCTACCGCAAACCATTGGTTGTAGCAGTCTACTGCTGCTTTGCCCATGTTGTAGCCCAGCACCTTGGTCACCGCCCGTTTCGAGTTCATGCTCGAAATATTCACGATGCTGGCTGTTTCATTTTGAGCCAGCGCTTCGCCAAACACCTGCGTAGGCAGCAGGGTGCCCCACAGGTTCAGGTCCAGTACCTGCCGCAGGCCATCCATGTTCATGCTAAAAATATCGTCGCCCGGTTGCACCACGCCCTGTGGCATATTGCCACCAGCGGCATTCACCAGGCCGTCTATCTTACCAAAGCGATCCAGCATTGTCTGGCGGGCAGCTTTCAATTGTTCGGTGTCCAGCACATCGGCCACCAGGGCAATGGCCTGACCACCCTGGGCATTTACTTCGGCGGCCCGGGCCTCGGCTACTGCTTGGTTGCGGCCCAGTATGCCTACGGCGCCCCCGGCCGCTACAATCCCTTTTACAAAAGCGCCGCCCAGCACACCGGTGGCCCCCGTTACTACAATGCTTTTTCCTGTTAATTCAAATGCTTGGTTCATGCGTTTACTATTTGCGTCATCTTAAAGTAGCCAGCGGTGCCGGGTCCATATCGGTGTATTCCAGGTTTTCGCCACACATGCCCCACACAAAACCGTAGTGGGTGGTGCCGCATCCAAAATGGGTGCTCCACGGCGGCGAAAGCACCGCTTCGTGGTTGGCTACTACCAGGTGGCGTGTTTGTGCCGGCTCTCCCATAAAATGAAACACCCGTTGCTCTTCCGGCACGTCAAAATAGAAATATACTTCGGTACGCCGCGGGTGAATGTGGGGTGGCACCGAGTTCCATACGCTGCCGGGCTCCAGCACTGTTAGTCCCATTACCAGCTGGCAGCTTTGCAGGCCTTCCAGGTGGATGTATTTGTACACGGTGCGGGCATTAGAGGTGAGTGCAGTGCCCAGTGCTACCGGTGCAGCCTGCTGGCGGCTGCACCGGGCATTGGGGTAGCTGGCATGCGCTGGCACCGATAGCAGGTAGAAGCAAGCGGGCTGAGCAGCATCGGCTGTTTGAAAACTTACATCGCGGGTGCCTCTGCCCAGGTAGAGCCCGTCCAGTTTTTCCAATTCAAACGCCTGACCATCGGCCACTACGGTGCCGGGGCCACCCAGGTTGATGATGCCCATTTCACGCCTTTCCAAAAAAATGCGGCCCTTAGATGTGCCGGGTTGGGTAGTGCCAGCGGCTGCGTGCCGGGTTGTGCGCCACCGGCTATCATCCGGTCGTCAAAAGTATAGGCCAGTTGCACCTGACCAGCCTGCATCAGCGAGCCAATCAGAAAGTGCTGGCGCAGCTGTTCGGTATCAAAAGCGGCGGCCTGCGCAGGGCTTACAGCGTATTTCGTATCCATTTATCTGAATTTGAACGTAGGATTTGTGATCATCATTTGCCGGAACTGCCGCAGGTAGGCAAACCAGGTATCGCTATCGGTCAGCAAGCCAGCTTTGCTCCACGCTGCCCCGGTGTAGTACTGCAGCGGGCTATCAGCCTGGGCAGGCAGTTCGGCCAGCAGGTGACCTTGTGCTATGCGCAGGGCTGGTGCCCCCTGTGTAGCCAGCACGCCCACGCCTATGCTGCCGTTGGGTGCTTCTTCGGGGTTCCAGTATCCCATTATACCATGCAGGTGGTCTTGCCATACTACATCGGCCCCCACATTTTTTCTGATGCCGGCCACCACCCGCAGCGTCTGTGTGCCAGCAGGCGGCGGTCGGCTTTGTCGGGGCCGTACATCTGCTCGGCCGCACCGGGGGTGGCGGCTTTGCGCTGCTGTTCGCGGGCCAGCCGCTTAAACTGGTTGATGACTTTGTTGCGGGCCACTGTATACAGCCATGCTTCTATGGGGCGGTCTTTGTCCAGCTCCTGCCGCTTTTCCCATAGTTTCAAAAACACGTCCTGCACCAGCTCCTGCGCCAGTTCCGACGATTTCAAAAACTTCATGGCCAGAAAGTAAATGCGATGGCTGTACTTATCGTACACGTAGCGGAGTGCCGG
>CANHEC010000076.1 GCA_947459455.1 Chitinophagaceae bacterium | reverse complement strand
TGACCGTTATTTCATGGACCGGTTGGTAGATCACCTGCTGGTATTTGAAGGCGATGGTGTAGTACGCGACTACCCGGGCAACTACACGCAGTACCGCATAGAGCAGGCCCGCGAAGAAAGGGCGAAAGAGACCGTTGTAACTGCCGCACCACCGCAGCCCGACAAGAAAGAGGACAGCGAAAAAACGAAAAAGCGAAAGTTGAGCTACAAAGAGCAACGAGAGCTGGAACAACTGGACAAAGAACTACCAGCACTGGAGACCGAGAAGCAGAGCCTGACGGAAAAAATGAGTAGCGAAGGCAATTATGAGGCGCTGCAAAAAATGGCAGATCGCATTAATGAAATAGAAAACCTGCTGGCCGAAAAAGAAATGCGCTGGCTGGAGCTGAGTGAGATAGCCGGCGACTAAAGCCCACTGCTACCAGCGATACACCAGCCCTACCCCGTTGGCGGTTGGCTGCAGCGTCCACTGCTTTTCATCGTATTGCTCCATGGCTTTGCCCTGGCGACGGTGACGCACGTACTGCCACACATCGAATGCCAGCAAAAAGCCACCTTGTACCATCAACGATTCTCCAAAGCCAAGCGCCCGGTCGCGGGCCTTGCCGGCTGCCATCTTGTTGGCCCTTTGCGTAAGGCCCCAGCCTACCGCCACATACGCTACATCAAGGCCTGTATTCAGCAGTAGCAGGCCCTCTACCCGTTGCTGGGCCTTTCGTACCATGGCAGGGTTCGTTGCCTTTGCCTGTTCTTCACGCACCTGCCGGCGAATGAAATATGCTAAGCCAGTATTGATGACGCCCCAGCCCACATTCATTTGGTGGAAATAGCGATGGCTACCGCTGGTATTACTGGCGCCCACAATGCCAGTAGCCACATTGGCCAGGCCCCAGCCGCCAAGTATGGCGCCATGTGTTTTATCGAGTCTGAGCCGCTGCTGCCATTGCTGGTGCCAAAAGCTGGTATCAGCAGTTTGGGCAATGGCCACCGCTTGTGCAGCCAGCAGCAGTATGAAAATGAGAAAACGCATCATGTACTATCAAACAACAGGCGACGCAAAAAGATCAAAGGCTACAAGCACGATTTCACCCAGGCAGCAGCTTCGGCCGCCCAGCGGGCATAAGCCTTGCCCGATGGATGCAATTCGTCTGCCGCCAAAAGTGACAGGTCATCGGCGGCCTGGCGGGTATCCGGCGTAATGTCGATATAAGCAGTGCCATACTTGGCCGACAGCAACCGATTAGCATCGTTGTACTGATCAATGATAGCTGCTTCCGCCTGCCGGCCCGCTTTTGCTGCAAATGGCGTCACCGTCCAGTCGGGTATGCTTAGTACCAGCACATGTTCAGGCTTGCCTGCCGCCAGGTGGATGGCCTTTTTCAGCAGAAATTCAAACTCCTCGGCGTAGTCGGCCACCTCCAGCCCTCGGTACTGGTTGTTCACGCCGATCAGCAGTGTCACAAAATCGTACTTCTCCTGCAGCACATGATTGATAAGGTAGTCTGCAAGTTCAAAACTGGTCCACCCGGTTTTTGCCACTAATTCAGGCGCATGCAAGTGTACATGCTGGCGGCGCAATAGCTGCATCAACTGGTAGGGAAAACTCTCGTATAGCGGCAGCCCCTCGCCAATGGTATAGCTATCGCCCAGGCACAGCAGGCTATTAACGTGGGTTGACATCAGCTGAAGGTTTTGAGTATTTCGTAGAATTTGAATACATCGCTAAAGCTACAATACATGGGCGCCGGTGCCACCCGGATGACGCCAGGCTCCCGATAGTCTACCACAATGCCCGAAGCAATCATACGATCGTGAATGGCGCGGCCGCTTTGGTGAAAATACAACGACAATTGAGCACCCCGCTGTTGCGGATCAGCCGGCGTGATGATCTCAAACGCCAGGCCAGGCAATTGCTGCAACAGGTACTCCAGATAACCGGTGAGCAACAAGCTTTTTTGCCGAAGGGCCTCCATGCCGGCCGCTTCAAATAGTCCCAGCGATGCTTTCAGCGCCACAGTATTGAACACCTGCGAAGTACTGAGGCACCAGCCGCTGGCATCTGCCTTGGGCACAAACCCCTTTTCCATTTTGAAGCGGGTCTTTTCGTCATTGCCCCACCAGCCACCCAGCCGCCCCAATTGCACATTCGACGCATGCTTTTCGTGCACAAACACGCCGCCCACGGCACCAGGCCCGGCATTCAGGTACTTGTAGCTACACCAGGCTGCAAAGTCTACCTGCCAATCGTGCAGTTGGGTAGGCACGTTGCCAGCTACGTGTGCCAAATCGAACCCCACAAATGCGCCTGCTGCATGGCCGGCAGCTGTAATGACCGGCATATCGAACAACTGGCCGGTATAGTAATTCATGCCGCTGAACATGACCAGCGCCAGCGCATCGGCGTGCTGCTCAATGGCAGCTATGATATCGGTGGTATGCAGGCATTTCTCGCCAGGACGAGGCGCCACTTCGATGATGGCATCGGCGGGGTCATAACCGTAGTGCCGCACCTGTGTTTCTACCGCATACTGATCGCTGGGAAATGCGCCAGCCTCCATCAAGATTTTATAACGGCCGGCTGCGGGCTTGTAAAAGGAAAGCATCAGCAGGTGCAGGTTCACCGTCAAGGCATTCATCACAGTGACCTCGTGCTGGTGGCAGCCAACGATGGCCGCCAAAGCAGGCTTGCAATAATCGGCATAGTATAGCCATGGATGCGTGCCCCCAAAATAGCCGCCCACTGCGTGCTGTGCCCAGCTTTGCAATTCTGTGTCGATGGCGCCGCGTACGGCCACTGGTTGCAATCCCAGGCTATTGCCGCAGAAGTAAATGACCGGCTTACCGTTTTGCTCGGGAAAGAGAAACTGGGAACGAAACGCTGCCAACGGGTCGGCGGTATCGAGCTCCCGGGCAAATTCAGCGTTGGCTTGGTACACTATGGCAGGCATCGGATAATTAGTTTTTGTTAGTATCTGTTGCGAAATAGCATTTTTAAGATGAAACAGAACCCGGAAATCACTTTTATTTTAAGAATCCTTTTGCAATCAGCCAGGGCAGCGCAGACCCTTTAATAGTTCAATGTGTTAATTTGCCCGCAACCGGCTATTCCGCCGGATCGATTCAATCGAACTTTGTGCCCAAATTGTTTTCTTGTATGTTGAATGCTTTGCTAGCAAGTGCAGTGGTAGGATCGGTGATGATGGCAAGCTGCAATCAGCCTGGGGTACAATCACAGTCATTGTCGCCCCAATTGCTCAATATGAACAGATCGACCGATACCGCCACCTTTGGTTCCGGATGTTTTTGGTGCACGGAAGCCGTGTTTCAAGAATTGCAGGGAGTGCTGAAAGTAACCAGTGGATACAGCGGCGGCCATGTAGCCAACCCTACGTACGAACAAGTGTGCTCCAAAACCACGGGGCATGCTGAAGTCACTCAAATTGTATTTGACCCAACAGTTATCAGCTTTGACGAACTGCTGGAGGTATTTTGGAAAACGCACGACCCCACTACCCCCAACCGGCAGGGCAATGATGTAGGCCCACAATACCGCAGCGCTATCTTTTACCACAACGCTGAGCAGCGTAAAAAAGCGGAACAATACAAGGCGGAACTGGACAAAAGCGGCGCCTTTATTGCCCCAATTGTTACCGAAATCACCGCCTTCAAAAACTTTTATGCGGCTGAAGAGGAGCACCAGAATTTTTATACCAATAATCCGAACTACGGTTATTGCACCTACGTCATCAGGCCTAAGCTTGACAAGTTTGAAAAAGTTTTTAAAGACAAACTTCGCAAAACAAACCCGGGACAATAACCCGGGTTTGTTTTTTTTTAATGCCCATCGATGCGTCGCATAGCGGGTAGCGCTTTTTACCGTTTATACAATCTGGTTATATTTTCTTAACCTAATTGCAGTTGTATCGGCGCAAAGCAAGCTGCCTTCCGGCCGAAATTTCCTCCGCTTGTAACCACCCACAACCGCTTGGCAGTTGCTTGCTCCGTTTTCAGTGATGAACGGTAGCCGGCATGTGTCACATGCGTTTTGGTACTCATCATTTATCGCTTTCAAGCAGGTATACTCGAAAATAGCTTCGCTCAAAATTGAAGCTATGAGAAACGCACTCACACTATTGCTGGCACTCCTGTTTACAGGGCTGGCATCTGCCCAATCGGGCGGCACACGGGTAGTAGGAAAAGTAGCCAACGCAGAAGGCAAGGCATTGGAAGCTGCTACCGTATCGCTGCTGCGCAGCACCGACAAGAAAATGGTAAAGCTGGCCATTTCAAACAGCAAAGGCGAGTTTGAATTGCCCGCCATTACAGCTGGCCAATACCGACTGCAGGTATCGGCTACAGGCTACCAAACCTTGTTATCTGATTCGTTTGACGTAACAGGCAGTGAGGGCAGCATTGCCCCGACGCTTGCGCCGCTCAGCTTTGAAAACAAATCCCTGCAGGGCGTGACAGTAACGGCCCGCAAGCCACTGGTAGAAACCAAAATAGACCGGACGGTGGTGAATGTGGATGCGATGATCAGCAATGCTGGCAGTACGGCGCTGGAGGTGCTGGAAAAGTCGCCGGGCATTATGATAGACCGTGATGGCAACATTAGCCTGCGGGGTAAGCAAGGCGTGATAGTGATGCTGGATGGCCGCCCCACCTACCTGAGTGGCGCCGACCTGGCCAACCTGCTGCGCAACATGCCCAGCAGCGAACTGGACCAGATAGAAATAATGACCCAACCACCAGCCCGCTATGATGCCAGTGGCAACGCCGGCCTCCTGAACATTCGCACCAAAAAAAGCCGTGCCAATGGATTTAATGGAACCGTAAGCCTGAGCTACGTGCAGGCCCGCTACCCTAAAAGCCCCAATAGCCTAAGCCTGAACTGGCGCAAAAACAAGGTGAACGTGTTTGCCAACTATGGCATGTCTTACTGGGAAGGGTTCAACGACATCAATATTCGCAGAAACTTTGGCAGTGGCAATAGCCTGATACAATTCAATCAGGATACGTACGGCCGCTTTTACAGCCGTAACAACAACCTGAAAATGGGCATGGACTTTTTTGCTAACAAAAAGACCACCTTCGGAATTGTATTAACCGGCGCTTACAATCCTCGTGATTTTTACAGCAAAGGGAATAGCCTGATAGCTGGCAGCGACGGCGTTACCGATAGCATTAACCGTGCTTTTACTCACAACCACGACACCTGGAAGAACGCAGGCGTCAACCTGAATTTCAGGCGCACCCTCGATGCCAAAGGCTCTGAAATAACGGCCGACGCTGACTATGTGTGGTACAATACAAAGACCACCCAAAGCTCAGACAACTTTATGTTGCACCCCGATGGCAGCGCTGTTCGTGATCCGTTTTTGCTAGCCGGTAATCTGCCCAGCGACATCCGAATCTATAGCATCAAAAGCGACTATAGCAAGGTGCTGGCCAGTGGTACCAAGCTGGAGGCAGGCATCAAAAGCAGCCTGGTAAAAACCGACAACGATGCCCGCTACTACCTGTGGGATAAAGGAAGCAACAGTTGGCTGTTGGACGGCGGCCGCAGCAATCATTTCCTGTACGATGAAAACATCAACGCCGCGTATGTCAACTTTAGCAAGCAGTATAAAAAATGGGGTGTACAGGCAGGCCTGCGGATAGAAAACACCATCGGCCGGGGCGAACAAGTGACTACCAAAGAAAAATTCGAGCGGAACTACACGCAGCTCTTCCCCACCCTGTACATCAGCCACAAGGCCAACGAAAAAAACAGCTTTGTGCTGAACTATGGACGCCGGATAGAGCGGCCCAACTATCAGGACATGAACCCCTTCCAGTTCTTCCTCGATCAGTTCACCTATCGCCAGGGCAACTCATACCTGATGCCACAGTTTACGCACAATATTGAGCTGAGCCACAACTACAAGGGCGCCCTCAATACCAGCCTGAACTACACCTACACCCAAGACATCATGAACGACATTTTGAAGCAAAATGATGCTACCAAAGTGACCTTTCAAACCAAAGAAAATGTAGGCAAGCGTACCAACATAGGGCTGGCTATCAGCTACAATAAGCCCATTACCAAGGGGTATAGTGTGAGCCTGTACGCCAATCCGTATTGGAACCATTACAAAGGCGTCATCAACAACCTGCCACTCGATGTAGACATGTTCAGCTTCATGGTGAATATGAATCATCAGTTCCGCTTTGCTAAAACCTGGGGGGCAGAAGTAAGTGGCTTTTACCGCAGCAAAACGCAAGATGCCGGCATCATTGTAGCCGATCCGATGGGTGTTATCAACTTTGCCTTTAGCAAGCAAGTGCTGAAAGGCAAAGGAAGCCTGCGCATGGCTATCAACGATCCGTTCTGGATTCAACGCTTCAGCGGCTATACGGTGTTTGGCAATATCGATACCAAGATCAAGAGCCAATGGGACAACCGCCGGGTGGGTATCACCTTCACCTATCGCTTTGGCAAGCAAATGCAGCAGCAGGCTCCGCGCCGCCGCAATGGTGGTGCCACTGAGGAACAAAACCGGGCCAGTTCAGGCCAGGGCCAAAATGGATAAAAGCTGAATGCACTTAAATAAGTGGGTATGGTCCGCGGCCAGTTGTTGCCGCGGACCTTTTTTTGCGGCTGCAAGCAGCACTCGATTTCCTTATTTTCACCTCGAGGCACCACAAGGGGGCCTGCGTTTTTATGCCTAAACGTCTACATGTTTTCTGTGCTATTGCTATCAATGTACTGATAGGGCTGATACCCGCCGACGCCGCGGCGCAGGGAGCAGCTTACAGCCTGCCTGCGTTTACCAAAGCCGACACCCTGCGTGGTAGCATTGGGCCCAACAGGGCATGGTGGAATGTGCTGCACTACGATGTGGAAGTATGGCCCGAGTACCTCAGCGAAACCATCATTGCCCGTTGCGGTATCCGCTTTGCCTCCAAAGGCGGCCGCACCATGCAAATAGATTTGCAGCAGCCGCTGCAGGTAGACAGTGTGTTGTTTCAGCAACGACAGCTACCCTTTGAAAGAAATGGCAACCTGCTGCTGGTGCAGCCCGGCGGACCGCAAGGGCTTGCTGCCGGCGAGTACAGCCTGCAGATATACTATCATGGTACTCCGCGGCGGGCCCGGCGGGCCCCGTGGGATGGCGGCTGGGTGTGGAGCAAAGATGCGCAGGGCCGACCGTGGATGACCGTGGCCTGCCAAACATTGGGTGCCTCGGTTTGGTACCCCTGCAAAGACCACCAGAGCGATGAACCCGACCAGGGAGCAGCCCTTACCGTAGTGGTGCCCGATACACTGGTAGCCGTGGCCAATGGCCGCCTGAAAAGCAAACTGCCCAAAGGCGACCGGATAGCCTGGCGCTGGGAAGTACGCAATCCCATCAATAGCTACAACCTGGTGCCCTACATTGGCAAATACGAAAGCTTTGCCGAAACCTACCAAGGCGAAGACGGACAATTGGATTGCACTTATTGGGTATTGGATTACAATTTGGAAAAAGCGAAACAGCAATTTCAGCAAGTAAAGCCGATGCTCCAGTGCTTTGAGCACTGGTTTGGGCCCTACCCTTTTTATGAAGATGGCTACCAACTGGTGGAAGCACCTCACCTGGGTATGGAGCACCAAAGCGCTGTAGCCTACGGCAACCAATACCTGAATGGCTACCTGGGCCGCGACCTAAGCGGCTCCGGCTGGGGCAGTCGCTGGGATTTCATCATTATTCACGAGAGTGGCCACGAATGGTTTGGCAATAATGTGACCAGCAAAGACATTGCTGACATGTGGATCCATGAAGGCTTTACCAACTACAGCGAAACCATTTTTACCCAATGCCAGCATGGCCTGGCAGCCGGTGAGGCCTATGTGCAGGGCATACGGCGAAACATCAGAAATGACCGCCCCATTATAGGCCAGTACGGCGTGCACCACGAAGGCAGCGGCGATATGTACTACAAAGGCGCCAACATGATTCACAGCATTCGCACCGCCATGCAAAACGACTCGTTGTTTCGGCAAATGCTGAGGGGCATCAACAAGCGCTTTTACCACCAAACCACCACCACGCCCGAGCTGATGCAATACATGCAAAGCTTTTGCCGCTTTGAGCTGAAACCTATTTTCGACCAATACCTGACCACTACTCAAATACCCGT
>CANHEC010000075.1 GCA_947459455.1 Chitinophagaceae bacterium | reverse complement strand
TGATTATACTTCTTTGTCATGTGGTAATAACAAAGGTAGTTTTTCGGCTCCCTCCCTTTCTGGGCTCCGTTTCGCTTCGGCTACGCCTTCGCTTCACTCCGCCCAGAAAGGGAGAACTCCCCGTTGCACTTATTACTTGAACTTAGCATATGAAAAAACACACACTTCTTGGAACAGCCACTATTGCCATTAGTCTAGGAATTTGGGGGTGCGAAAAAACGATCACGCCAGCCATTGAAAACGAACCAGTAACGACAGTAGAGTTGAAGGTACAACATGGTGCGTTGGCATTTGCAAGTTCTGAAGAATTTGCTAAAACAATGGCCTACTTCAATGCCATAGGAGAAGACAAAGCAAGAGAGATCGTAAGTGGGTTACCCAATTTTAAAAGTCTTGTAGAAATTACACCGAACGACAAAGCGGATATAGAACGCTTAAACAAAGCCCTTTGGCAACAGCAAGCTGCCATCCAACTGAGCAACTATGATCCAGCAATTGACGATGTTGCACCACCCGAACCACTAGTCTATGATGACTATTTGATCCAAGATCCTATTATGGAGCTATGCCTGAATACCTATCGCGAAATAATTATCGGTTCGCACTTTATCCGTGTAACTGAGCATGGAGTGTTCGCATATACCCCTGAACAAAGGAGCAACTTCGAAATTCAATTTGGAACTAGCACATTCGAGACTGCACTCCAAAACTACTACACATCCTCCTCACAAAATGACCTCCAGTATCTGCCTCAAGTAACAGATAACATTTACCTTGTGAATCGGGATCGTGATTTGTTTTCGACTGCCACAATTCAGCAGTTTAGCACTGCATGTAATGGCACACAACTACAAACAAATATCTTTGGACAACTTACAGACTGTAACATTGATATAGACAATCGGCGTCGATATCGAGCTACCGTTTGGGCTCAAAACACCGGGGTATACAGTAGTATTGGTATGAAGACACGCAGGCAAACACGATTTTTGCGAGTTTGGTGGAATACCGAAGGTGAGCGACTTTCGGTTGAGGGTGTTGGCGAATATTATACAAAGTGGCCTAACAATGTGCCGATCTATTATACATACACAAGGAGTGGAACCTTAATAGACAGAACGAACCAACGGAAAGTTTCATCAGAACTCCCGCAGCCTTGGCATACAGGTGAATTTGGGTGGAGTTCAAAAGGGCCGAAGTTCAAGCCAGCCAAAAAATATGAATTCAAGAAACATGAAAGTGACCACTATGGTTGGATAAACGGAGTGCGACATCATAGAAAAATTAAACATAATTAATGATTCAAGCGGAGGGCTGGCAGGAGATAGCCCTCCGCTTTCGCCTTTCCAAAACGATAACTTGTGCTTACTAATATGGAAAGTAAACAAACCGTGACACTGAAGTTAGCCGATTGGCTCCTTGCTTCCTTACTGATTTTGTCAACTATCTCTTTCGGCCAAATGACAAGCAGTAGCAAGCATCAGCCCTTCAACATTACAGTTGAGAGCCGCTGGGGCATTCAACGTGAACAATTGCGCATCGAGGATCCGGGGGGCATGTTGGCTACTGCGGCCGATCCGCAAGCTTTTTGGGGAATGGCACTTTCTGCACCCACCAGCAACCCGAATCTGAGGCTCGGACTGAATATAGATCATTCATTTGCTGGTCGCGACATCAGCTTCAGTGGCTTCACACAGCAGTCGGGCCATACCTTTTGGCGGTTCAACCCTTTTGCAGAATACAGCATACCGCTTACGAACAGAAAGGGCAAAGACAGGTTTTACCTGACGGTACAAGCTGGACCAAGCTTTAGTACTACGATGGGGCGTAGGCCGGGG
Organism: Chitinophagaceae bacterium; assembly: GCA_947459455.1. Classification (GTDB taxonomy): domain Bacteria; phylum Bacteroidota; class Bacteroidia; order Chitinophagales; family Chitinophagaceae; genus Phnomibacter. The sequence goes on along the minus strand of CANHEC010000075.1, from coordinate 6,366 downwards.
CCCAGCGCTATTAACAATTTCAATACAATGCTGGGTACTGGTGGCGATACGCTGTATGCGAAAACGAACAATTCAAGCTTGCTGCGTAGCGAACTTTTTAGCCTGAGTGGTGCCGTTGGGCTTAGATGGCAAGCCAATCACCGCCTTTCGTTGTTGCTAACGGTGGGTGGCCATTTGCCCTTAGGCGCTGATGTTGCTTTACAAACCCTCCACTACCGCCACCACCAGTCGCCGGGCAACCACTGGGCCACTGCACGAAGCACCGGCCAGGTGGTAGCTACTACGCTGGGCATTCGCTATACTATTGGCGCTACTGAAAAAACACTGTCCCGGCGAGCCCGAATAGGCCGCCGCGGTATCGACACGGCATTCTTGCGCACCCACCGCTGGGAGGCCGAACTACTCACCAGCAGCTTTTACCCCAGCATTAGCCTGAGCGATGCAGGGGGCCACCTGGCCAGGCTACGGCAGCAGCGCTTTACCTACGGGGCCCGCATCCGCTACCGGGTAGCGCCCCGCTGGTTTGTAAGCGCCGGGTTCGAAACGCATCCTTATGCGCTGGAGGCATGGCCCGACAATAACTTTTTCATGGGTACCAGTTCCATTGCTGGCAACGTATTCAATGCCGTACAGGTGCCGGTGATGGGCGAATACCTGCTATGGCGCAGTACCAAAAAAATAAAGCTGGACTTAATGGCCGGACTCGGGCTAACCTTGGGAGTACAGCGACAATCATTGAAGCCGGAAGCTGTACCAAGGGTGCGCCTTCCAGGCGCTGTGAACAGCCATCCGCAAAACATATACTACGAAGACGTACAACTGCAGGAAGGGCCAGGCAAAACCTACTGGGCAGCCACCGGCCAGCTGCAGGCCAAATGGCACGTAAGCCGCCACATCTACCTGCACGGCTACCTTCGCTACCAGCACGACCTGACGAACCAGCCCGAGTTTATGCGCATGTGGGCCGCCTACCGATATGGCAGCCCCACTGCGCCCGAGCACAAAGCGCTGCTGGGGCAAAGCCCCACTACTTTTTTGCCCGGCTTTGGGGTTGGGTTTAAGTTTTAGTGCAGCAAACGACCCGCTTGCGATGAATGACCTTACAAAAAATATCACCAACTAAAAGAACCTGGAACCAGATGAAGTTGCTGCGTAAGACAAGTACCCTGATAGCCGGCTGCCTGCTGAGTGTGGCCCTGTGTGCACAGCCCGATAGTAGCCGTATAGTGGTACCGGTAGCCAAAGCCACTCTGCTGGCACCAGGCTTTAGTTTTGAAGTTCCGACCGGCCGGCAGCAAACGCTGCTGCTGCATGCTTTTGCCAGCCCCTCTTTTTCACTATTCTGGGGCGCCGGCAGCGGCCTTGACGCCAGCTTCACGCTATCACCTTCTATGTCGGCGGAGTATCGGTTTTACTACAACTATGCCAGGCGCCGGCAGCAAGGCAGGCGTACCGATCTGAACAGCCTGAACTACCTGGCACCTGTGGCCATGGTCAATTTTTCGAAAAACGCAATGGCCGACGACCATCTCACAGAAGAGAAGCTGCGCGGCATTTACACGGCTGCTTTTGTGTGGGGATTTCAGCGCAACTACAAAGGCAGGTTCAGCCTCGATTTGGGCCTGGGGCCGGCGGTATCGTTTGGCCGGGCGCTGGTACCCGGAGCCAGCGGCAATGTGCAGCGCACCAATCATACCAGCGTTTGGCTGCTTACCAATCTTACCCTGGGCATTTGGCTTAACAAACGATGAACACTGTGTGAGGAATGCGGCGCAAAGCGCCGCTTTTTTTTGCGCAAGTGTAAAACAACAGTGGCTACTGGTGCGGGAAGCGCCCAATACTAGCACCCACTATCGCCTGCCGGGCGGTGCACTGTAGCCCATGGGCTGCCCGACTGACGACACTACCCCGCACCCCGCCCCTGCGCGGGAGGAGTAGTGCGGAAGGCGGGAACACAGCTGAGCGTGGTACTACAGCTGACAGCCCCCGCCTTTCCTCATCTTTTTGGTTTGGCTGCTGTGCCTGGGCTGGCGTGGCTGCCCGAAATATACCCGCTGCAAGGTATCTGCCCCCTGCCGATGTGAGCTACCTTTAGCCAAGCAAACCTACCAACATGAAGAGCATAACACAAGCCGCCCGGCTGCTGTGCCTGGGGCTATTGCTGTCCCTGCACAGTATGGCACAAACCAGCGTAAGCGATTGGCTGGCCAAAGGCAAACAACTGCGGGAATCGAAAAAATACACCGAGGCTATTGATGCTTACCAACAGGCCCGCAAGCTTGATAAATCGAACTATGAAGCCTTTTTTCAACTGGGATGGCTATACAACGAAACCAGGCAATACCCACTGGCGCTGGAGTACCTGCAGCGGGCTGCCGACCTGAATGGGTACAATGCCAACCTGTATTTTGAACTGGGCTATGCAGCCGACAATACCAACCAACTGGCACAAGCCGAAGAGTGGTATACCAAGTGCCTGGACATGAACCCGCGGTACGCCAACGCCCTGAAAGAAATGGGCGACCTGAGGCTGAATGCCGATAAGTGGCAGGAGGCAGCCAGCTACTACCTGCGAGCTGTGGAAGCCAATACCCAAATGGAAAGTGCCTTTAACCGATTGGGCTACACCTACAATAGCCTGGGCCAATACGACAATGCCCTGTGGGCCCTGCGCAAAGCAGTGCAGATAAAGCCAACTGCTAATAGCTACAATGAAATAGGCTTTTCCTACTACAAGCGCCAGCAAGCGGATAGTGCTATATACGCCTACCAGCAATCGGCCTTGCAGGAAGCTACCGGCAATGGCACAGCCTACAAAGGCATGGGCGATGCGTACCGCCTGCTGTACAAACCAGCCAAGGTGAATGAGGCACTGGATGCTTACAAAAAAGCAAACGAGCAATACAGTAATCCTAATGTGGGTACGCTGTTTGGTATTGGCTGGTGCTACAACTCGCTGGGGCGCTTTAGCGAAGCTGTACCAATGCTGGAAAAAGCGCTGGCGACCAACCCGAACAGCATTGCCTCGCTGGCCGAAATACTGTATGCCAAATACAGACTGGGCCAATACAGCGATGCCAACAGCTACCTGCAAAAGGCGCTGGCGATAGACAGCAAACACAAACTAAGCCTGTACTACGGCGGCCTGAGCTATGTAGCACAGCGGGATGGGAGCAATGCCCGCCGCCTGCTGGAAACCCTGCGCAGCGTAGATAGTGGCCTGGGCGACAAGCTGAGCAAATCGATCAGCGATGCCGGGCTGTAGCGGTGGCTACTACCATCATCCTCCTTCTCTGAAAAGATCGGCCCTGCGGCCGGTCTTTTTTGCTTGGTAAATGGACCGCCCGGGCCCTTGCCTCGTTTTGCCACGCCGCCTGCCTCGCTTTGCCACGCCTTTGGGTAGGCTTTTCTTCGGCCGATGCTGCACTTTGGTGCTTGTCTTTCAACGAGCACGATGGCCAAGTTCCCTTTTTTAAAACCACACACCTGGCGCCACTACTGGTGGCTGCCCATACTACTGGCCTGTATGCTGTGGCTGCTGGTACAGCTGGCCGACAGCTACCGCCGCACCCGCCACCTGCAGCAGCAGCTGGAGCAGCCCCCACCGCAAACCACCCACGCTCCAGCCGGTGCCCACCGTGGCACCGGCTGTCCTGGCCTGTCCGCTCCTGCCTGTTCTATTTCATTCATCAAGCACACATAAAAAAGCTCCCATGAAAAAACTACTCCTCCTGTTCGTTTTGATGTACGCCGGCAGCGGCGGTTTTGCGCAATTTGTCGGCATCGGTACTACCAGTCCCACCCGACCGCTCACCATTCGGGGCGAGGGTACGGCACCCAATCCCATCAGCCAGCTGCTGGCTTTTCACGACCTGACAGATGCGCCCCGCTGGCACATCGACATGCCCGATTTGGTGGGACTGAACTTTGCTGCCACCAACATTCGCGACAATGTGCTCTACCTGGGCATCAACGGACGGGCAGGTATCAACAACGGCAACCCTTCGGCCACGCTGCACGTCATTAGTGTGGAGCAAACAAATGCCACGATAGCCCGCTTTCACCGTGGCGAAGGCAATGCCGACCTGCGCCTCAGCAACCCCAATGGTGAGTTGATTTTGCAGCAAACACCCGTAGGTGCCAACCTCAGCAGTAGCAATGGCAACAACCTGTGGCTGCGAGCTGGTACAGTCATCGGCGGCGCGGAGCTCTATTTGCTTCCGAACGGCCATGTCGGCATTGGTTCGGGCCTCACCAATCCGCTATCTCCACTGCACGTAAGTGGCGAGGCCCGGCTGGATGGCGGCATTTTGCTACCGGCGGGTGGCGGTGTGCGTACGCCACTTAACCATTATGAAGTAGCGACCTTTTCGGGCAATTGGGGCTTTGGCAACAATACCTATAGCACAGGCCAGGTGGTACGCGTAGTACGCACCGGCAACATGGTATGTGTAACCCTGACGGCAGACAATACCACCATGAATGCAACCGGTGCGTTGGAATTGGTGTACAACACTGCCCTGCCGGCCCGCTTCAGGCCAGCCAATACGGTACGCCAGCCCATACAAGTGCAGGTAAATGGAACGCAGGGAACAGGTGTACTGCAAGTACGCGGCGATGGTACCATTGCCATCCGCCCCAGCATCAGCGGACCCGCGGCCCTGTGGAGCGGTAGTGCCAACAGCGGCTTTTTTGCGTGCAGCATCTTTTATGTAATACCCTGACGAGGCAAGCCGGTATGCCGATGGCTTGCTAACTTGGCGCCATGATGGCCCGATGGATACTAGCCGCTGCCTGCTGCATTGCAGTAAGCATTGGCCATGCCCAAACGCTGCCGCCCGGCTGGCAGCAAACACTGCAGCAAACCCAGCCCGGAGAGGGCAGGCGACTATGGCAGCTATACGAGCTGATGATAGCGCTGCCGAGGCCGCTGCGCACAGCCGTGCTGGATACCCTGGCCATGCTGAGCCGAAAAGCGCCTGACCACCGGGCTGCAAGGGCCACGGTACTGCACAGCATGGTAGCGCCCAAGCTGGCCTGCGATTCGGCCCTGCCCAACCTGCTGCAAGCCAGTAATACAGCCACTGCCCTGCAAAACGAAGAACTGCTGGCCGCCTGCTACTATGCGCTGGCGGATAAGTACAGCCGCTGCGGACCTAATGAAAAGGCCGTCTTTTATTTTCTGAAAACATGGGAACTGCGCCAGCAAACCGGTACGGATCTATATGCCGGCAATGCGGAGCTGTTGAGGCGGCTGGGCGATCTCTTTTTCAGGATGGAAGAGTATGAACGCAGCATTGGATTTGTAAAACAAGCACTGAACAGCAACGAGCCCCGCCCCACCGATGGCCGCCTGTACGCCATGCCCAACCTGATAGCCATGAGCTACCAGCGGCTGCAGCAATACGACGATGCCAAAGCCTGGTACGACACCGCCCTGCTTTGGGCGCAGCAGCGTGCCAATACCGACTGGCAAGCCATTGTAGGCGGCAACCTGGGCCACCTGTACCAGCTACAGCAGCGCTACAATGCCGCCATGCCGCTGCTACAGCAAGACTACGAACGTGCCCTGCAGCGAAACGACCTGCCCAGCGCCGGCAATACCCTGCAGCGAATAGCCAGTATACACCTGGCTGAAAGCCGCCCAGCCGAAGCACTGCGCACAGCCCGCGAAGCCTACCGCCTGTGCACCGAGCCAGCCAGCTACTACCAGCCCCAGTACCCGCTGGCGGCAGCCCGCACACTGGCCGAAGTGCTGGCCAGCATGCAGCAATACGCCGAAGCAGCCCCCTACTGGCAGCACTACCAGCACCTGCACGACTCGCTGCAAGCCGTGCTGAGCCGCAGCCGCTACGATGTGGTGCAAACCGAACTGGCCTTTGAAAAAGCCAACCTGCAACGCAATGAGCTGCTGGCGGCCCAACAAGCCGAACGCCAACAGCGATACCTGCTGCTGGCGGGCCTGCTGCTAACTGCGGTGATAGGATATGTACTATACCAGCGCAAGCAGCACCAGCAGGCCCTGCTGCAGCAGCAGCTGGCACAGCAAACCCTGCTGGCACAGGCAGCCGCCGAGCAACTGGCCGAATACATGCAGCACGTAGTAGAAAAAACCGAGCTGATAGAACAGCTGGAGCGGCAAATGCAACCACTGCAGCCGGCCGAGCTGCTATCGCAAACAATACTGACCGAAGAAGACTGGCTGCGCTTTCGGGCCATGTTCGATCGGGTGTATCCGCAGTTTTTTATGCGCCTGCAGCAGCTGGCACCCGAGGCCACCCCGGCCGATCTGCGCATGGCTGCCCTGATTAAGCTGGGCATCGGCAACAAACACATCGCCAGCATGCTGGGCGTATCGGCCGATAC
>CANHEC010000074.1 GCA_947459455.1 Chitinophagaceae bacterium | reverse complement strand
GGCTTGGCCAATGCTACCAGCAGGCTGGCCATGGCCAATGCCTGTAGCACCAGCGGAGTAGCTGCCAGACGGCTGCGCCAGTTGCGCCGCGCCGGCACCCACGCCAGATGGGTATGCTTGAAACTGCTTTGGCGCCTGCGCCGCCTGCGCCATGCCCAGCGGGCCCATAGCGGCACCAGCAGTAGCAGCCACAGCACCCACGGCCAGTCGAAGCGAATATGATGCAGGTATTGGGTGATCATGTAGTGGCGGCGGACTTACTGTCAAACAAAATAGTAGCAGCCTGCTGCAGCTGCTGCAGTAGTTGTGTAAATGCATCCTGCGGCAACACTTGCTTGCCAAACTGGATGAGGTAGCCCTGCTGCACCACACCTTCCAGTAAGGCTTGTACTTCGGCAGGTAGTTGGCTGGCGGCCAGCATTTCGGCGGCGGTATGGTGTGGCTGTGCCTGGCGCTGCAGCAGCAGCAAGCTGCGCACCAATACCATCGTGGCTTCGGCGGCGGCGGGCTGTGGTAGTTTGCCTTTTTGCCAGGTGCGCAGCAGGCGGTTCATTTCGTGCTGCCACTCGGCAGGGGCTGCCAGTGGCTGGCGAATGCTGATGCTGCGGCCCTGACGGCGGCGCAGCAGCCACCACAGCAGCGCTGCACTGATGACGGCTAATGCCGGTAGCACATAGCGTATCCACGACAGCCCGCGGTCGGGGCTGGCAAAACTGGTTTTGATATCGGAGTAGCTGCGCAGTGAGTCGGCGGGCATGAGTAAAACGGTGATGCTATCAGTAGCACCCGCTTGCCAGCTGATGCCGTTGGCACTGCGCAAAGTGGGCAGGGGCAGGCGGCCGCTATCGGGCGTGGCCAGCACCAGGGTTTGCAGGGTTTGGTCGCCATCGGGCAGCGGGGCCAGGCGCTGCTGCAGCCACCATCGGCTGGTATCAATGCTGGTGATGGAATCGGTACCCGGCAGGCTGATGCGCAGGCGTAGTGGTTGGCCCGTGTACAATTGGCGTTGGTCGGGCTGCACGCTTATTTGCGCCAGCGCAGGCAGGGCCAGCAGGCTGCTCAGCAGGTATAGTATCCAGCGGTGGGTCATGCAGTGCGGCGCTGTATTCGTTGCAAAAAAAACTGTTGGAGCACAGGTACAAAATCGTGATCGGTGCGAAAGCGCAGGTAATCCCAGCGGGCGGCTACTGCCTGCTGCTGAAACTGCTGGCTGTGGCGGGCAAAGGCATGCTGCATGGCCTGCTGTAGCTGGCGGTCGCGGGTGTCTACCAGGCGCTGTTCGCCGGTTTCGGCATCTGCCAGTTGTAGCAGTCCGCCCGGGGGCAGGCCCAGGTCGGCGTGGTCAAATAACTGCATGGCAATGCAATCGTGTTTCACGGCCACGGGCTTCATGTGTGCTTGCAGCGCAGTGGCGCCGGCAAAGTCGCTCAGCAGGCAGCAAATGCTGGTGTGCCGTTGGGTGCGCATCAACAGCTGCAGGGCCACGGCGGCATCGCTGCCGGTGCCCACGGGTTGCAGGCTCAGCAGCATGCGCAGCAGGTACAGTATGTGGGCCTTGCCTTTGGCGGGTGGTATCAGCAGCTCTACGCGGTCGGTAAAGCAAATGGCGCCCACCTTATCGTTGTTATTAAGCGCTGCAAATGCCAGGGTGGCGGCCAGCTCCAGCATCAGCTCGTGTTTGGTGCGCTGGCGGGTGCCTACCTGCATGCTGGCGCTTACATCCAGCAGCAGCATCACCGTCAGCGATCGTTCTTCTTCAAACAGTTTGCTGTACGGGTGACCCAATCGGGCACTCACATTCCAGTCGATGAACCGGATATCATCGCCGGGCGTGTATTCCCGCACTTCTTTGAACATCATGCCGCGGCCCTTGAATGCACTGTGGTACTCGCCGGCAAACACATAGTTCGACCGCCGCCTCGATTTCATTTCGAGCCGCTTCACATTTTTGAGGATGGCTTTGAGGTCGGACATGCGAACTGTTGTTGGGTGTTGGTTGTCTGGTGTTGGATTTGGTGCTTGTGTAAATGCTAGTTATTTCAAATCGGCTTTCTCAATATACCTTATGTAGCCATTCAGGAGTTTCAGGCAGCTATTCACTTTTTCGCTGAGTTCGGTGTAGGTGGGGGCTTCGAGATAGCCGGCAATTTGCGCAACTATCAGCAGGGTTTCTGTTTCATAAAGCGATCCTCGGGCAATATGCAAAAACTGGATGCTGTCCTTCTTGTAATTGCGGCCGTTTGCTTCAGCAATATTCGCAGCTACAGATACTGCTGCACGACGTAGCTGATTCGTGAGTCCATAGACTTCTTCTTTTGGAAATAGACGCGTAGTGCCATACACCCCACGCACCAATTCCATGGCGCATTTCCAAACCTCCAAATCTTTAAACGTCATCATTATTACGTTTCATGCTGTCCTTCGGAACATCCAATCCCTTGCTTGTTGTTGTAACCGCTGCCGCGTTTTACTTGGTCTTCTCCAAACATCCAATACCAGTTACTCAACGCCTTATCGTTCTCCTGTATTTCCCCAACACCGGACAACCAACACTCAACACCTGATTCGCCTCACGGCGCCTTTACCTTCTCCAGCAGTTGTTTAATCACGTCGTCGGTGGTCAGGTCTTCGGCGGCGGCTTCGTAGGTAAGGCCAATGCGGTGGCGCAGTACATCGGGGGCTATTTGCTTCACATCTTCGGGAATGACGTATGCCCGCTGTGCCAGCATGGCCACGGCCCGTGCTGCCTGCGCCATGCTGATGCTGGCCCGCGGCGAAGCACCGTAGCCTATGAGCGGCGCCAGATGTGGCAGACCGGCCTCGGCAGGTTGGCGGCTGGCTATCACCAGGTCCAATATGTACTGCTCTATTTTTTCATCCATGTACACCTGGCGGCACAGGCGGCGCCCGTGCAGTATGTGCTGCGCATCGGCCACTGGCTGCAGCTCTATGTTTTCAATGCCGCTGATGTTTTCCCGCATAATCTGTAGCTCTTCGGTGCGGCTTGGGTAGCTCACTTTCACCTTCAGCATAAAGCGGTCTTGCTGCGCTTCGGGCAGGGGGTAGGTGCCTTCCTGCTCCAGCGGGTTTTGGGTAGCCAGCACCAAAAAAGGCTCTTCCAGCCGAAAGCTGGTATCGCTGATGGTCACCTGTTTTTCCTGCATCGCCTCCAGCAGGGCGCTCTGCACCTTGGCGGGCGCCCGGTTGATTTCGTCGGCCAGTACAAAGTGGGCAAAAATGGGCCCCTTGCGAATCATGAACTCGCCCCGCTGCTGGTTGTAGATCATGGTGCCAATCACGTCGGCCGGCAGCAGATCGGGGGTAAACTGGATGCGGCTGAAACTGAGCCGCAAGGTGCGGGCCAGGCTTTTGATGGTAAGCGTTTTGGCCAGACCCGGCACGCCTTCCAGCAGCACATGGCCATTGCAGTACAGGCCCAGCAGCAGCCGGTCTATCATGTAGTCCTGTCCTACAATTACCTTTTTCAGTTGCTGGCGAATGGCCTGCGTGGTGGGATGAAACTGCGCTATCTGCGCCTGAAGTTGCTGAATGTCTGCTGCGGTGGTAGCCATGGGCGTTGCTATTCAAAAAAAGTGCCGCGATGCCGGCGGCACACGCCGAATGTAGGGCATCGGCCGGGTAGGTGCCAAGCCAGTACTGTATTTAAACGCCTCCTTGACATTCATCATCTTGCGCTCCGCCCCTTTGTAGTACCTTGTACCAAAATTCCGGAGTCATGATCAACACCATCCTGGTACCTACCGATTTTTCGGCCACGGCGCACAACAGTGGACGCTATGCTGCCGAACTGGCCCGCCACCTGGGCGCCCGCCGCATCGTATTGTACAATGCTTACAGCATGCCGCTGGCTACCGAAATGAGCTGGGCCATTTTGCAAACAGAAGAACTGCAAAAAGCCAGTGCTGATAACCTGGCGGCTTTCAAACAGCAAATGGAGCAGTGGGCAGGTGCCGATATCAGCATTGATGCCATCAGCGATTTTGGTTTTCTGCAAGAACGCATTGGCGACATAGTGGCCGAAACAGGCGCCCAACTGATTGTGATGGGCATTACCGGCGGGGGCAAACTGGAAGAAGTACTGATTGGCAGCAATACCACCCACATCATTCAGCATGTGCAAGTGCCGGTGCTGATAGTGCCGCCCGATGCCAGTTGGCAGCCGGTGCAAAACATTGGCTGGGCCTGCGACTACAAGGATGTGGCGCACACCACCCCTGCCGAAGACATCAAGCAACTGCTGCTGCAGCTGAAGGCAAAACTGGTAGTGGTGCACAACGATGAGGATCCGAAAGCATTCGATCCCGAACGCATTCACAACAACGTGCTGGTGGCCGAACTGTTTCAGCGCATCGAGCCGCGGTTCGTGCTCAAGGCTGGCGAAGATTTTACGCAGGCCATTGATGAGTTTATAGCCGAAGAGCACATTGATATGATGCTGGTAGTGCCCAAGCGGCACGGCTGGCTGGAGCGGCTGTTCAATCGCAGCCACACCACCCGCCTGGCCTTTCACAGCCATGTGCCGCTGCTGTGTATGCGGGCTGCGGGCTAGCGGCTGCGCTATTGTTTTTACAAAAAAATAAAACGGGCACTGCCACTGAGGCGGTGCCCGCTTGCTGATGCCTGGCGGCTAAGGTCGGCGGTTTAAAACACGTAGCCTACCCGCAGCGAGGCTACCAGGTTGCGTTCGTTCATGCTGTAGCTGCCCTGCTCTTTTCTGATGTTGAGCAGGCCCGGCACTACCCGCAGCTGGGTGCGAATGTGGCGGCCAAACTGGTAGCCCACGCCGGCCACCAGGCCCAGGTCAAATGGTTTGTACTCATCTTTCAGGTCGCGGCCTTCTTCTTTGGCCGATAGCAGCAGCGCCGGCTGCAGGCCCGCTTCGGCAAAAAAGCCCTGCCGCGGTTTGGTTTGGTACAGGGCCGTCACCGGCATGGCCAGGTAGTTCAGCCGGCGGGTGGTTTCCACCTCGCCGTACGATACGCCGGGGTTGTAGCTGTAGGTCATGGTTTTGCCGCCTTGCTGCGAAAAAAGCAGACCGCCTTGCAGCAGCATACGCTTGTTCAGCTGCAGCAGGCTGGCCTCCACGCCGCCGCCTATGCCAAGGGCGCCGCCATTGTAGTTGCTGCCATCGCCGCCGGGCCAGCTCATCTGCGGCCCTATCTGCGCATACCTGATACTGTTGCCATTTTTCTTGAGGTCTTTCTTGTTCTGGCCATTTTCATTCAGGCTATTGGCCAATAGTTGGTCGGCCTGCGCATGGCTGGCCAGTGTGCCCGCCAGCAGGGCGCTGGCCATCAGGATGGTTCTCATGGTTGTGTTGGTTTTTTTTATTTAGTGAGAAGAAGCAGTAGTAGTGGGGGCAGCTGCCAGCAAAGACTGCCCGGGCAGCTGGGTACCTGGTGCCTGCGCTGGCTGCAGGCTGGCCACATAGCCCGCCGGCCATGCCGATGCTGGCTGACGCAGCCAGCGGTACAGCGCCACCGGCGATCCGCCGCGGCCAGCCGGTAGCGGAAACCGCACCGACTGCACCGGAATGGGCAAGGGCGCACCGTGGTTGAATACCGCCAGTGCATAGTGGTAGCAATTGTACCGGTTCAGGTGGTAGCGACGCCGTGCCAGCTGCTGTGCCAGCAGGCACAGGCTATCGTAGCCGGCGGCGGTTAGCGGGCGGGTGAGGCTGGCATCGTACCAGCGGCCGGCGTTGCTGCTCAGGCTGCTTTTTACTTTTCTAAACAGCAGGCTCATAACGGGGTGCTGCGGGTAAAAGCCCCACACCAGGGTGCAGGTATCGGTGGGCAGTTGTTTGCGCAGTATTAAAAACACATGCCCTGTTTCGCGGCGGTGGTATACCCGCTCGGGCTGGTCATTTACCGGTACATCGGCACAAATGCTGATGCTGTAGGCGGGGGCCTGTGCCCGGCTGCCGATGCTGCATAGCAGGCAGGCCGGCAGTAGTATGGTAGGGAGCAAGCGCATGAGGAGCGGGGTGGTTGTTTCAAGGTCAAAACTATCCTGCCGACCAGGGCGCTGCCATCGCTGCATCGGGTCATTTTGGCGGTCGTTCGCCTACCTGAATTCAGGTATTGAAGCGCTGCAACAGCCGCCTATCTTCATGGTTATGAAAGCTTTTTGCAAAGGGCTGTACTGCCTGCTGCTGGCACTGGCTGCCGGGGGCGCAGCTGGTGCCCAGCCGGGCGTGGCCGATAGCTTGCGGCGCCTGCTGGCTACAGCCCCGCCCGATACGAACCGGGTGCTGACGCTGATAGAGATGGGCTACACCCTGGGCGCCACTGATGCCGCTGCTGCACAGCCCTACGCCGTGCAGGCCCTGCAGCTGGCACGTCGGCTGCGCTACACATCGGGCGTGGCACAAGCTGCCTACCTGCTGGCCGATGTAGACATGAACCTGAGCCGCTATGCCGAAGCCGGCGCCATGCTGGATAGTGCCGAGCTGCTGTACCAACAGCTACGCCGCCCCGATAAACTGGCACGGGTGTACAATGCCCGGGGCAATTGGCACTATATGCAAAGCAACCTGCACGAAGCGGCCCGTTTTTACTCACTGGCGGCCGATGCTTTCAGGCAGGTGGGCGATAGTGTGCGGGAAATCATTCCTTACCAAAACATGCTGAGCACCCTGGGCGAGCTGAAGCAGTACCAGCAGGTGATAAAGCTGAGCCAGCGCTTACTGGTGCGCCTGCAGCAGCGGGCCGATACGGCACAAATGGCACATGTGTGGCATCGGCTGGTGCTCAATTGGCTGGCGCTGGAAGCCCCCGATTCGGCCCGGCCCTATGTGCAGCCCCTGGCCGGCTGGCTGCCCCGGGCGCAAGATGCCACACTGGTATCCGAAGGGTACAACATAGTGGGCCGCTACTACGATGCCATTGCCCGGTACGATAGTGCCCTGTACTACTACCGGCAGGCGCTGCAGTGGGCGGTGCGCCAGCACTATCAGCCCGCCATTTTTCACCTCAGCATTGGCGCCACCCTGCTCAAAATGAAGCAGCCCGCTGATGCCTACCGCCACCTGCGCATGGCCGACTCGCTGGCCGCCGCCGCCCATACGGTAGATCTGCAGTACCGCATTCAGCGCCAGCTGGCCCTGTACTATGCCCAAACCGGCCGCTACCAGCAGGCCTACCAGGCCATGGAGCAGTACAGCCTGCTGAACGACAGTGTGCTGCAAACCGAAAACCGGCAATACGCCAGCCGCCTGGAAGCCGTGTACGAAAGCAGCCGCAAGGAGCAGGAAATACTTGCGCTGAAGGCCGCCGAGCTACGCAGCCAGCTGGCCATCCGCCAGCGCAATACCTGGCTGCTGGCCCTGCTGGCACTGGGCCTTACCGGCACCGTACTGGCATGGATGCGCTGGCGCCAGCTGCGCCTGCAAAAGCACCTGCTGCTGCAAACACAGCAGCTGCAGCAGGCACAAATAGACCGGCTGGAGCAAGAGCGGCAGTACGTATCGCTGCAATCGATGATACGGGGGCAGGAAGCCGAACGCAACCGCATAGCCCGCGACCTGCACGATGGACTCGGTGGTCTGTTCAGCACCATCAAAATGTACTTCAGCAGCCTGGGCCACCAGCAGCCGCAGCTACAGCAGCAGCCGCTGTTTATCCAAAGTGTAGCACTGACTGACCAGGCAGCGCAAGAGCTGCGCCGCATAGCCCACAACCTGATGCCCGAAGTGCTGCTCAAACTGGGACTGGTGAAAGCCATTGAAGAGTTTGCCGGGCAGGTAAGCCATAGTGGCCTGCTGCGCATATCGGTACAGGCCTACGGCATGGAGCAGCGCCTGCAGCAGGATACCGAAATCATGCTGTACCGCATTTTGCAAGAGCTGCTCAACAACATTATGAAGCATGCCGGCGCCACCCGGGTACTGGTACAGTTCAACCGGCATGATGAATGGCTGAGCGTAACCGTGGAAGATGACGGCCGCGGCTTCGATCCGCAGCAGGCACAGCAGCAAAACGGCGGTGCCGGTATGGGCAGCATCAAAAGCCGGGTAGACTACCTGCAGGGCCGCCTGCATATTGATAGCCGCGAAGGCCTGGGCACCACGGTGGAAATGAATTTTCTGCTGGATGCCGGCAAAGGCGCCACTGCTACATTTGAAACATGATCAGGGTATTGGTAATAGACGATCATCCGCTGGTAGCGGGCGGTGTAATGGCTATGCT
>CANHEC010000073.1 GCA_947459455.1 Chitinophagaceae bacterium | reverse complement strand
CCTCCACCACAAAATGTCCCAGTTCATCCAGATCGGCATCTTCGCTGCCCATGTAGTATACCGGAACAAACCGCTGTTGCGGGTACCGCTGGCGCAATTCATCGGCCAGTCTGATGGCATGAATGATTTTGTAAACGAAATACAGCGGACCGGTAAACAGGTTAGGCTGGTGTGCAGTAGTAATGGTGAAGCAATTTTCGCTGAGCAGGTCTTGCAGGTACTGCTGCTGCAATGGGCTGCAATCCATCCCTTGATATTGCGCCTGTAAAGCCTCTACCAAGGCTGGCCGGTTGGTAGCAAACTGCCGGCGGGCTTGCATGCTGGCCTCCAGCCCCTCCCAATTTGGCCTATGCTGCCAAAATGGTTCCAGCAAAGGATCTTCTGCCAGGTAGTCGATCACCAGCTTGGAAAACTTGCCGGTTTGGCTATAGAGCACGTAGGTAGCAGTAGCTTGCATGCTGGCGATCGTCGTTTTTTAAAGGCGTGGCTGCAATGTAAAGCATGCAGCAAGTATGATGGGTGCCCGCAGGCACCGTCCATTCATATTAACATTTAGCTACTACTTCCCCCTCCAGGTCGTAGTCGTAGGCCTTGGTAATTTTTACCATGTAAAACTGCCCCGGCTCCAGCTTTTCAGTAGCCGCTACCACCACTTCATTGTCTACCTCTACGCTGTCAAACTCTGTGCGACCCAAATACCGACCCGCCTCTTTTTTATCGATCAGCACCTTGAAGGTTTGCCCCACTTTGGCCAGGTTTTTTTCATAACTGATTTCCTGCTGCACTTCCATTATTTCCTGTGCACGGGCCTGTTTCACGTCGGCCGGCACATCATCCACCAGGTCGTGGGCCGAGGTACCCTCTTCATGGCTATAGGTAAAAATGCCGACCCGGTCGAACTGCATGCGTTGCAAAAAGTCCTTCAGCTCTTCCACATCGTCGTCGGTTTCGCCCGGAAAGCCAGCGATGAGGGTAGTGCGCAAACAAATACCGGGTAGCATGGCCCGGATATTACCCACCAGCTCTTCCATCTCTTCGCGGGTGATTTGCCGCTTCATTGCCTTCAGCATATTGTTGCTGGCATGCTGCAGCGGCATATCAAGGTAGTTGCAGATGTTTGGATGCTGCTTCATTACCTCGATTATCTCCAGCGGAAATTTGGACGGGTAGGCATAGTGAAGCCTGATCCACTCCAGCCCGGGCACGGCTGCCAGGCGGTGCAGCAGTTCTGGCAACATGCGCTTTTTATAAATATCCAGCCCGTAGTAGGTAAGCTCCTGCGCTATCAGCATCACCTCCTTCACACCTTTCCGCACCAGGCTTTCTGCCTCGGCCACCAGCTCCTCTATCGGCTTGCTTACATGCCCGCCACGCATCAGCGGAATGGCACAAAAGGCACAAGTTCGGTTGCAGCCCTCGCTTATTTTGAGGTAGGCATAGTGCTTAGGCGTGCTCAGCATTCGTTCGCCCAGCAGCTCCGATTTATAATCTGCATTGAACTGCTTGAGCATCAGCGGCAGTTCCATGGTGCCAAACCAGGCATCTACCTCCGGAATTTCCAGCTCCAGATCCTGCCGGTAGCGTTCGCTCAGGCACCCGGTCACATACACTTTTTCCAGCTTGCCCTTCCGCTTCAGCTCTACCTGGTCCAGTATTGTATTGATGCTTTCTTCTTTGGCCTTGTCTATAAAGCCGCAGGTATTCACCACCACTATATTATAGTCTCGCCTGGCCGATTCATGCAATACTTCAATGTCATTGGCTCGCAATTGACCACCGAGTGTTTCACTATCCACCAGGTTTTTGCTGCATCCCAGGGTAATGATGTTGACCCTGTCGCGGCCCAGCTTTTTCACTTTCATGGCCGCAAAGGTAATGGGCACACATGAATGAGGCCGGAACCGGCGACCACGCCCGCCAGCATGGTTAATTGTTGCAACTCTCCTATTTTCGCCTGCACGATTGCTTAAACCCTTGGAGAAACCCCTCAAACATGTTTCCATACGAAGAATTATCGCACAAATGGTTGATGGTCATCATGCTGGTAATAGCATCTGTGATGGCTATTGTCATTAACCAAACCGATCTATCGGGTAAGCGCAAGCTTCGCATTTTTCGCATCATTTTTGGCAGCAGTCTGGCGGTGCTGCTACCCATGGGCTTTTATCTGCTCGCCGTCAACACATGGGGTATTGCCAACAAAGAATACGTGTCTGTTGAGAATAGTGTATCCCGATTTGTAAATGCGTTTTGCGGGATTGTGATCATTTTGATTGCCATGCTTCGCCTCATCCCAGTGTCAAAAGAAGGGGTGGCCGATTACAAAAGAAAAAGTATCACCGCCTCCAAATATCAACGGATCTTCAAAAGCCTGCGTGCAGGCTACATGGCCATCATGATCATCATTGTATTCTGCTATTGGCTGAACTACATGTTTAATACCTGATGAGCCGGACATCCGGCTGCCAGCCCACCCGGCACATCAACAAAAACAGCTGACATCTTCACGACGTCAGCTGCTTTTATTTTGCGACAGCAAGCAGATGTTTACTGCAGTTGCAACAACGCGTCTTTGATACGCGTAAAACCCTTTTGGATATCCTGACGGCTGGCCGCGTAGCTGATACGAATACAGTTAGGCTCGCCAAAGGCGCCGCCCGTTACCGTGCTCACATGGGCAGTTTCCAGCAGGTACATGGCTAGTTCGTCGGCATTCTTAATGGTAGTATTGCCGGTTTTTTTTCCAAAATAGTAGCTCACATCGGGGAATACGTAAAAAGCACCGGCCGGTTCATCAATCCTGATATTGGGAATGTCGGCCAGCAGCGCCATCACCATTTTCCGGCGCTCGGCAAACTCCGTTACCATAGCGGCCGTGGGCGACATATCGCCCAGCAAGGCAGCCACTGCCCCCTGCTGGGTCACCGCATTGGCACCGCTGGTAAACTGCCCCTGCAGTTTGTCGCAGGCTTTTACCAGGTCCACATTGCTGCAGGCAATGTACCCAAGGCGGTAGCCGGTCATAGCATAGCCCTTGCTCAGTCCGTTTACAATAATCACCCGGTCTTCTATATCGGCAAACTGCGCAATTGATTCGTGCTTACCCACATAATTGGTGTACTCATAAATTTCGTCGCTCATAATCCAGATACCCGGGTAGCGCCGAAACACTTCGGCCAAACCGGCCAGCTCCTGCTGGCTGTACACGGTACCGGTGGGGTTGTTGGGCGAGCTGAACATGAAAAGCTTTGTACGCGGCGTGATAGCTGCCTCCAGTTCCGCCGGCGAAATCTTAAACCTCGACTCGAGGCTGGTACGCACCAATATAGGATTGGCGCCTGCCAGGCGCACCACCTCGCTATAGCTCACCCAGTAGGGCGTCGGTATAATCACATCATCGCCCTCTTCTACAGTAGCCAGCACCAGGTTGGCAATGCTTTGCTTGGCACCAGTGCTCACCAGCGTATGCTCGGGCAGGTAGTCCAGCCCATTGTCACGCTTCAGCTTGGTACAAATGGCCTGCCGCAACTCGGGGTAGCCTGCTACCGGCGGGTAATGCGAATAATTATCATCAATGGCCTGATGCAAAGCCTGCTTGATATGATCGGGCGTATCAAAATCGGGCTCGCCAAGGCTGAGGCCCACCACATCGTGGCCCTGGGCCCTCAATTCGCGGGCCAGTTTGGCCATTTTCAGGGTTTCTGGTTCATTAAACTTGGTGAGTCGGCTGGCTAATGTCATCATGGGTATTGGCTAAAATGAACTGTTTTAAAATCGGCAGCGAAGGTAATTCAATCAAGCAAACAGAAGATTGAACAGCAGCTAAAGAAATTCCCACTTTGTTGAATTTCATTTTGCA
Organism: Chitinophagaceae bacterium; assembly: GCA_947459455.1. Classification (GTDB taxonomy): domain Bacteria; phylum Bacteroidota; class Bacteroidia; order Chitinophagales; family Chitinophagaceae; genus Phnomibacter. The sequence continues at coordinate 4,377 of CANHEC010000073.1, read as the reverse complement.
AAACAACTGCCCCATAAATGAGGTGGCGCATGTTCAGTATATCATTTTGAAAGCTGATAAATCGGGCTTCCGAGGACGCGGCCGCTGCTTTTCGTATTGGTAAATGACTTGCCCCAGTTGCTTCATGAAAGGTAGGCCTACCTGATCGTATTCGTATTTGTTATCGTTCAAAATGCCGTCATCATTTACGTACAGCACGGCGCTGAGCAGGTACTCGAGGCCATTGTCAAAATCGACGAAGTAGGCGCCATCGAGGAGAAAACCGTAGGCGTCGCCCACTTTGTTGAAAATGCGCATCCCGGTTGGCAGACCGGCTTGCTTCTCGCTACCCAGGTGCAGGAATTTTACGTACGAAGGCCAGTATTCTTTGCTGTCGTATCTCGGCCATTGGCTTTCGGCTGGCAACATACTCATATAGCGCCACAGCAGTTGGTAGTCTTCTTTGCGAAGATTAAGCGCCTGCTGCCGGGGCTGGCTTTCGGGAAACATGATCCACTGTATGAGTTGGTGGATGTAAGGCAACGGCCAGCGATTTTTGGCAGAAAAGTTCAATGGTTCGTTTACCAACTGCCCCTGGCGCATGTAACCCTTGCCCAACAAATCGTGGCGGCGGGCATAGGCCATGGCCGATTGCTGCGCAGCTTGCTTGTACACCGTATCGCCTTTTTCATTTACAAAAGCAATCGGGTTGGTCTGCCGGTTCTCAGCCTCAGACAGCGCTATTTCCAACCTATGAATGATTTGTGCATCGCTAAAGCCGAGGCTATGCAGGCGACTGTTGAAATAAGCTTGCCCCAGCAGTTCATACAATCTGTTATAGGCGTCATTATCGCTGACCAGCAGTATCTTTTTTATATAATGTTCTACCGAGGGGTGGCCATTTTGGCTACTTGAGTCGGCCAATACGGGCTGCTCGCCAGGGCGTACCGGCAGCGTAAGCATGCGGGTGGCCGGTGGTATATTCAGATCGTTCAGGTACTCCAGCGCCAGCACAGCCGCCGGCAGTTTTACAGTACTGGCCGGGTAGTGATAGTGCTGCCCCACATGGTAAAAATGATTCGTAAAAGACGGCCTGTTCTTCCGATCGCGGTCTATCTGGGTATAAATGATCTGAAGCCGATACTTATCGGGGTCGGCCAGCACGGGCTGCAATGAGGACTGCTTTGCCCGCATCAAGCTGTCGAGCAGGCCGCTGTTTGGAAAACGATCGGCTGACGCCGGTCCTGTAAGCAAAGGTTGGGACATGCCCGGTAGGCAGTTTAAAACAAAGGCTGCCGCAAAAAGCAGGCGTTTCATACAGCCAAACCTACGGGAAAACCGCTCAGTTTTTATGCGCTAAGGCTTTGATTTTACGGCCGGTAAGCGGCCACCACCTGTAAAATAGCGGCTCCAATAGGTTTCGGTCAGTCGGCTCACCATTACACCCCGGCTGGTACTGGCATGAAAGAAGTAGTCATCCCACAGGTAAATGCCGGCATGCCCGGGCTTGGGGGTGCCAATGCTGAAAAAGACAAGGTCGCCCTCCTGCAGCTGCTGGCGGGCCACGGGAAGCGCCTGGGCAAACAGCTGTGCGGTGGTACGAGCTGGCTGCACCGCGTACACCTGCGGGTAAATGGCGGCTATCAGGCCGCTGCAGTCCACCCCGCTGCGGCTATTGCCCCCCAGCTTATACGGCACACCCTTCCACTGGCGCATGGCCTGCAGCAGCACCGGGTTGGCCCCCGGCCTCAGCGGGATGCCCAATACCGAATCTGCCACCTGCACCGTGCTAATGGCCGAAGGGGAGCCGTTGGGTGCTGTGCTTTGGCGCCGCGAAGCACAGCTGGCCAACACACAAAGGGCCACAGTTGCTACCATCCAGGTCCGGTTCATACCTGCAATGCTACAGGTGCCCACTCGGACCAGTAGCGTCATTTTTTTACCCCCCTGTGTACAACCATAAAGGCTACAGCTGCCTGTCGTAGCCCGTTCAGTCAGCTTGCTGGCTCACACCCCTAAAGCCCTTTTTTGGCCGCTTTTACCCCCCCTGTGCAAAACCCGCCTATGAGCCGCCAATTCCCCTATTTTTGCCACCCATTTAAAATCTGGTTAATTCTGTTTGTATGCAAATGAAAGGACTGGTGCGGGTGTTTGCCGTACTGATGATCATCTTCAGCTTATACCAGTTGTCGTTTACCTGGTTTGTAAGCGGCCACGAGAAAAAGATGAGAGAGAAAGCGGAGCGGCAAGTAAAACAAACAATGCCGTCGGCGGCCACCAAATACCCCGGTAATAAAGAACTGCAGGATCTGTACCAGGACAGCATCGACAATGCAGTGGAGGCACGCCTCCAGCGCCTGCTCGATAGCACCAATAGCCAGAAGATCACCTGGTTTGGTCAGGACTACAAGTTTGCCAAAGACCAGGAAGCCAAATTGGGCCTGGATCTGCAAGGTGGTATGAACGTGACCCTGGAAGTGGGCATGGCCGACCTGCTGCGCAGCCTGAGCGGCTATACGGCTGACAAAGGCTTCAACGAAGCGCTGAGCAAAGCCGTGGCTCAAAAAGCCACCTCGGGTCTCGACCTGATCGATCTGTTTGTACAAAACTATCGCACGGCTGCACCCGGCGCCAAACTGGCTCCGCTTTTCATTGGCAATAGCAATAAGCGCATCAACCTGAACAGCAGCGACGATGCAGTAATCAGCTACCTGCGCAATGAGGCTGATGTAGCCTTCACCAATACCTATAATATTCTTCAAAACCGGATTGACCGCTTTGGGGTGGCCTCTCCTACCATCAACCCCGATAAGGTAAAGAAGATTATCACCGTAGAATTGGCGGGCATCAAGGACAAAGCACGGGTGCGCAAGTACCTGCAGAGCTCGGCCAACCTGCAATTCTTTGAACTGTATGGCATTGGCGAAATAGGTGAAAGCCTGCAGCGCGGCGAAAAAGCCCTGGCTGCTGCCATGAAAGGCCTGCCTGCAGATACAACGGCCACTGCCGACAGCAACACTGTTGCCAAGGCCGATAGCGGTAAAGTAGATACGTCGGCTGCCGCTCAAATGGCGCGGTTTGCCAAAGAGGCTCCCATTTTTAGCCTGATGCCGCAGCTACTGCAGCCGCAGCGGGACCCTTCTGGTAAAACCGTTTTCCCCGGCGGCATTGCTATTGTGCAAACCAAGGATACTGCCATTCTCGGCGAACGCCTGCGGGATCCCATCGTGGCCAGCCAACTGCCCGGCAACCTGAAGTTTGCTTTTGGCTACACCGGCGGCGATGATGAAAAGAACAACGGCTTGCTGACCCTGTACGCCCTGAAAACAGTAGACGGCATACGTGCCAAGCTGGAAGGCGAACACATTACGGACGCTGGTCAGGATTTTGATGAACGCGGCCGCGTAGCCATCAAAATGAATATGGACAATGTGGGTACCCGCATTTGGGCCAAAATGACCGAAGAGAATGTAGGCAAAGGCATCGCCATTGTGCTGGATGACTTTGTGTACACGGCCCCCAACATCAACGAACCCATCCCCAACGGCAACTCGCAGATCACCGGCTCTTTTGAAGTAAAAGAAGCACAGGACATGGCCGAGATGCTGAAGAGCGGTAAACTGCCAGCCCCTGCCAAGATTGTACAGGAGCAGATAGTAGGTGCCACTCTGGGCGAAGAGGCCGTACGCGGTGGCTCACTGGCCTTCATCATCAGCTTCATTGTCATCTTTGTGCTGATGCTGCTGTACTACAACAGCAGCGGCTGGATTGCCAACGTATCACTCATCCTGAACCTGCTGTTCACCATCGCTATTCTGACGGCCATGGGCGCCACCTTTACTGCCGCCGGTATCGCCGGTCTGGTACTGACCATTGGTATGGCGGTAGATACCAACGTGATCGTGTTCGAACGCATCAAGGAAGAACTGACCTGGGGACGCAACTACCAAACAGCAGTGAACAATGGTTACCGCCGTTCGCTTGCTCCCGTGCTCGATGCCCACGTAACCACCTTCCTTACCGCTGCCATCCTGTACTATTTTGGCTTGGGTCCGGTGCGTGGTTTTGCCTATGTGCAGATGTGGGGTATTGTGCTCAACCTGTTCTGCGGTATCCTGATCAGCCGTACACTCACCGATTGGTTTACCACCAAACAGCGTCACCTCGAGTACTTTACCAGCATTGGTAAGCGGGTTTTCCAGCATGCCAGCTTTAAGTTCATCGAGTTCCGTAAAGTGACCTACGGCATTTCGGTTGTAGTAGCCCTGCTGGGAGTAGGTTCGCTCTTCTATGGCTTCGAATACGGCGTTGAATTCAAGGGTGGCCGTAGCTATACCGTACACTTCGATAAGCCTGTAAAGAACGATGATGTACGGAATGAGCTACAGAAGGCCTTTG
>CANHEC010000072.1 GCA_947459455.1 Chitinophagaceae bacterium | reverse complement strand
TTTCAAATAGTCGTAGGCTGTTTGGGTGGCTGCAGCGTTATTCCCTTCCAAATCGTACAGGTAAGCAAGCACATCGTATGCCGTGGCCATGTTGTCGGTATGGTTAATAGCCTTGTTGTACGCAAGCGCTGAAAGCAGTGTTTTTTTAGCTGGCTCCAGTTGGCCGCCATCCAGGTAGTCTTGTCCTATTTCTATCATCACCTTGCCCATGGCCGACTGATGCCCAAGTTGTTTGTAAAGCGTCAATGCTTCCTGGTGTAAGGCGAGGGCTTCGTCAAATTTGGCCAATCGCCAGCTCAGCCTGGCCATCCGGTGCTTAATCAGTGCCATGCCTGGTTGCCATTGTAGTTGTTGTGTCAGCGCCAGGGCAGGGCGGGCATAGGTAAGGCCGCGGGCTGGCAGGTAGTACAAGTGTGCCAACATCACACGGGCATACAGTTTTACTTTGTTACTGTCTTCTTTGGCAGCCGGTAGCAATTGTATAAGCGAATCAGCTATTTGTTGATCGGTTTGCTGTGCTACCAAAGGCTGTAACAGGCAAAGCGAAAAAGCCAGAAAGCAACCAGTTAACCGTATTCGCATGTTGCCGATTCTTTTATAGCGTTTGCATCCGTTGCATTAGTTGCTCTCGCATGCCCTGCCCCAGCGGAATAGATTTCGTGCCCACCCGCACCTGCTGCTCACCCACCTCTTCTACATGCAGCAGGTGGATGATATAGGAGCGGTGTACCCGTTGAAATAGCTGTTGCGGTAATTTTTGCTCAATTGTTTTGAGCGTAATGGCTAGCAGGTATTCCTTGCCGGCGGTGAAAATGCGGCTATAGTTGCGGTCAGCCTCAATAAAATGAATATCGGCCAGCATCAGCTTGAGCATTTTCTCTTTGTGCCGAATGAAAATACGGTCGCTCAAAATGTAGGGTTGTTCGTCTCCCTCGTTTGCATCAATAGAGCCAGTGGCATCTTCAGCCATGCGGCTGATGGTCAGTTCGATGGCCCGGTGCAGGTCAACTTGCTTGAAGGGCTTGGCAATAAATGCATGCGGACGGGTGGACTTTGCCCGGTTAAAGGTGGCTTCGTCTGAATTGGCGGTGAGATAAATGATCGGTATATCGGCTTTCAGGCGGATGCGGTGTGCTGTTTCGATGCCATCAAGTGTGCCTCGCAGTTGGATGTCGAGCAATACGATATCGGGTTTGTTTTGCTCGAGGTGCAGCAGCGCTTCCTCGCCACGGGGCAGCACGCCGGTCACCTCGTAGCCCAACGCTGTTAGTTGCATGGATATCTTGGCCCCGATGATCATCTCATCTTCCACCACCAGTATTTTCACTGCTGCTGCCACAGGCTAACTTGGAGTTTAAGGTTTTCGGAAACAGGGCATAAGATAACTATATGTGTTGAAGGTGCCAACTAGCGCAGGCCTTCTGTCCTCAGCCGGCCCGGTGCGCCGTCCATGCAGGGCGGTCTGTCTCCATCTTTTTGTAGCCTCTATCCCAATCCGCTTACCGCCTCGCCGGCAGGCAAGACGCCTGCAGTCGGCTGGTGTTTCATCAGCCATTATGCAAGGTGGTATCCCACCGGCCAAAAGCCAGCAAGCAGTGCTGCACAGCGGGGGGCGCTGGCCGGGTCTCGGCTCAGCCGAGACCCGGAGGGATCGGGCTTGCCTTGATTTTTTCTGCATGCTCCTATTCCGCATGCCTATTTGCATCAAGGCAAAAAGTACGTGCTGGTAAGTAGCCCGGACGATAATTGTAGTGGCAGATGCCAATGAACGGCGGCTTACAATTGCCAGGGCAGCCAGGTGGATTGCAAATTCCGAACAGCAGAAGGCGCTGGTGCCGGAAGCACAGACTAAATTTGATTATGATAAGAATTCAAAACAAGCGGCGCTATTCAAGCTACTTAGGGTCTCTTGTACTTTGGGTTACTGTGGGCTTTATGACTCTTACGATTATTTCTCAAGAGTACAGTTTGCCTTTTCTTTTTTTGTACATCCTAATCCTTTTCATTCTGTTTTCGGGAAAATTTACGTCTTCAGTTGAGATGGATAAGAAAGGTGTCAGAATTGTATACCTCCGCTTTTTTTCCAGGCGAGAAATATTTCTACCGGCGGATCGGTTGGAAATTTCGCTTCGCAAAGCAGCCTCCTTTCGTAGTCCAGCTTATCTTATACTTGAAATAAGTGGAGAGTCTGGAAAGGTGTTTGAGATTGATGGAAGAGATGGTTTTCAAGACGGTGAGCTTAAATCGTTCGCTGAGTTTTATGAGCAATTACGATGTGGATGCGAAGATGCCGAGTGACTTACTCCTGCCGGCGCCAGTATTCCGCTTCAGCGGGCCACAGTACCTATAAAATCTACCGGGCCTTGTCAGAAATTTGCAGATTACGGATTCAGAAAGCTTCCCTCTAATCGTTGCGTTTAAAGCTAAAGAGTCCAAATAAGGCGCATCTTATATGCTCGCTGTCGTTGTGTACACTCTCTCCAAATTTTTCCTCTCGTCTCAGTTTTGTGTACTTTTTTTTCGAAACACTTTTTCTGTTTTGAAATAGCAGTACACAAGCAACAAACTTTTTGGCGCCAAGCCGCTAAACGTACACGCTAGCCCCGCGGCAGGGATGCGCAGGGCTTGGTACCGGCCTTGGCCGGTACGGGAGCGATAGCGAACCCCGAAGCAGCCCGGCCCAGCGCTGCTGGGAGCCGCCCTGTGCCAAATATTTCCGCACCCGCCTGTGGCCCTGCCGCTTTGCCAAAAACTGTTAGGTTTGCCGCTATGCTGGCAAAAACGATTGAAACAGGCCCCTCGGCACTGCTGCCCTACGAGGCCAGCAGCCGCAAGCTGCTGCTGGAGTGGGGGCCGCAGCACCTGCACGCTGTATTGTGGAACAACCAAACCGGCAGCCCCGAGGCCATCGAAAGCTTTAGCGGCGCACTGACCGATGAGGATGCCTGGGACACCGCCCTGGGCCAAAGCCGCCTGCTGCAGCTGCGCCAGGTACCGGCCACCCTGCTATGTGCCGGCGCCCGCCTGCTGCCCGTGCCCATGGAGCACTACCAGCCCGAGGCCAGCCACCTGCACCTGCAGCAACTGCATGGCTATGCGGCCTGGCAGTCCCAGCGGGCCGATATGCTGCCCGATGAGCACCTGGCGCTGGCCTGGCAAATGCCCGATACCATGATGCGCCTGCTGACGGGGCACTTTGAACAACTCACCCAGCGCCACCTGCTGGGCGCCCTGCTGGCGCATCCGCTGCACGAGCCCGACACTACCGGCCACCTCGTATTTACCCCGCAGCACCTGCTGTGCCTGCTGCACCACAATGGCCGCCTGCAGTATGCCGGGGCACTGCCGGTGCTGCAGCCCGATGATCTGGCGTATCGGCTGCTGCAGTTGCTGCAGGCCTATGCCATTAGTCCGGCGGCTACCAACTGGCGCCTGGCGGGCGTGCTGCAAACCGACTCGGCACTGTGGCAGGGCCTGGCCCGCTACATTGATGTGCTGGAGCCCTGGCCGGTAGCCGATGCCGCCTGGGCAGGCCAGCAGCCGGCGCACTATTTTGCTCACCTTTTTCAACTGATGTCATGAGAATCATAGGCGGGCAGTGGGGCGGGCGCCGCATTCATCCGCCCACTAATATGCCGTATACCCGGCCCACCACCGATATTGCCAAAGAGGGCCTGTTCAATATGCTGCAAAACATGATCGATTTCGAGGGCATTCGCAGCCTCGATTTGTTTGGCGGCACCGGTGCCATTACCTACGAACTGCTGAGCCGCGGGGCGGCCGACTGCACAATCGTGGAAAAGGATCCGGCCATGTTTCGCTTCATCTCCGACAACCTGAAGGCGCTGCAGGCACCGCCGGTAAATGCGCTGCGGATGGAAGTATTCAAATTTTTGGAGACAGCCGGCGGCGAGTACGATTTCATTTTTGCCGGTCCGCCGTATGCGCTAACTACCATAGACGAGCTACCCCGCCTGGTGGTGGTAGAAAAGCAGCTGATAGCCCCCGACGGCTGGTTTGTGCTGGAGCACACACCCCGCAACAATTATGAGCAGGCACCTGGCTTTGTGCGCATGCGCAATTACGGCACCACGGTGTTTTCTTTTTTCCAACGCCAGCCCAGTTAGATTTGCGCCGTGGCATCATCGTTTACCAAACAGGCATTGCGCCAGCAGTACAAGGCCCAGCGCCAGCAGCTGAGCCTGCCGCAGCAGCACCAGCACCTGCAGCACATGATAGCGCAGCTGGATGCGCTGCAGTGGCCGCCCATACAGCTGGGCATGAGCTACCGTGCCGATGAAAGCCGCCACGAAGTGCCGGTGCATTATTTGCAAGAGGCGCTGCGGGCCTGGCTGCCACAGGTGCAGTGGTGCTACCCGGTAACGCAGGTGCCCGAACGCCGCATGGAAGCCATGCTGGTGCCCGACGATGACGACGAATTGACTGAGTGGGTCACCTCACCCTTTGGTATACAAGAGCCGGCCAATGGCCAGGTGGTGGCGCCCGACAAACTGCAGCTGGTACTGGTGCCGCTGCTTTGCTTTGATGAAAAGGGCTATCGCGTTGGCTATGGCAAAGGCTTTTACGATCGCTTTCTCAAGCGCTGCCATCCGCAGGTCATCAGCATGGGCTTCAGCTGGTTTGAGCCCGTGGCGGCCATCTCCGATATCGATGCCAATGACGTACCTTTAAAATATTGTATCACGCCCCATCGCTTGTATGCCTTTTAATTTTTACCTGCTGCGTGGCCTCCGTTTGTTGTTGTTTCCGTTTTCGTTGCTAATGGCCCTGGTGGTAATGCTGCGCAATAAGCTGTACGACATGGGCTGGCTGAGCAGTGTGAGCTTTAACCTGCCCATGATATGCGTGGGCAACCTGAGCGTAGGCGGCACCGGCAAAAGCCCCATGACCGAAATGCTGGTAGAGTGGCTGCTGCCGCATGTGCAGGTGGCTACCCTGAGCCGCGGCTACAAGCGCAAAACAAAAGGCTACCTGCTGGCCGATGACCGAAGTACGGCGCTGGAGATAGGTGATGAGCCGATGCAGTTTCACTTGAAATACCCGCAGCTGGCGGTGGCCGTGGGCGAGGAGCGGATAGTGGCTGTGCCGCAACTGCTGCAGGATCGGCCCCAAACCGAAGTCATCATTCTGGACGATGCATTTCAGCACCGGGCCATCGTGGCGGGCCTCAATATTGTGCTTACGGAGTATAGCAATCCTTACTGGTACGATTGGTTTTTGCCCACCGGCGATCTGCGAGACCAGCGGGCCAGTGCCCGGCGGGCGCACATCATTGTGGTGACCAAATGTCCGGCCGGGCTCACGGAGGCCGAGCGGCAAAAAATGCTGCGCCGCATACAGCCTACCCACCAGCAGCAGGTGTACTTTACTACCCTGCAGTATGGCCAGCCCTACCACCTGCGCAGCCGGCAGCCGGTGCAGCTGCAGCCGCAGCAAGAGGTGCTGCTGGTGTGCGGCATAGCCAACCCCGCACCGCTGAAGCAATACATAGAGGAGCGCACCGCAGCTTACTACCAGCTCAGCTACGGCGATCACCATGTGTTCAGCATCGACGATTTGAAGCAAATAGCCCAGCGCTTTGAGGCGCTGGATGCTCACGATAAGATAATCCTCACCACCGAGAAAGATGCCGTGCGGCTGGTGAAATTTGGTAAAGAACTGGACCGGCTCCCCTTGTATGTACAGCCCGTGAAGCACGAAGTATTGTTTGGGCAGGAGGCGGCTTTCAAGCAGGCGGTGTTGCAGTTCGTAAAAAACTTTCATGATGCCCAAAAAGCAAAAGATCAATAAAACGCCCCGCCGCAGCGAAGTAAGCGGCACCCTGGACATTACCCGCTCGGGCCTGGGCTTTGTAAACACCGGCGCCGGCGACAGTGATGTACTGGTGCGGCCCTCCGATTTCAACCGGGCCTTTCATGGCGATAAAGTGCGGGTGCAAATCACCCGCGATGGCATGGGCGGCCGCAAGCGGGAAGGGCGGGTAGTGGAAGTGCTGCAGCGCAAGACCGTACAGTTTATGGGTACCCTGCGGCAGCATGCCGGCCGGTGGTTCTTTTTGCCCGACAGCGATAAGCCGATGCCGCATTTTGTGCTGGAAGAAGCTCCGGCTGAGCCGATAGATGAAGAGGGCAAGGTGATAGTAAAGCTGGTGCGTTGGGACCGCGACGACCGCCGCCCCATTGGCGAGCTAGTGGAGGTAGTGGCGATGCACGACCTGCATGGCCTGGCCATGAAAGACATCCTGATGGAAAGTGGCTTTCCACTGCAGTTTAGCGATGATGCCATGGAAGAAGCAGCTCGTCTGAGCGATCATATCAGCGCAGCGGAAGCCCGCAAGCGGCGTGATTTTCGGGAAGTGCTCACCTTCACCATCGACCCCGTGGATGCCCGCGACTTTGATGATGCCCTGAGCATCAAACCGCTGCCCAAAGGCCTGTACGAAGTGGGAGTGCACATTGCCGATGTGAGCCATTTTGTAGAAGAAGGATCGGTGCTGGACGAGGAAGCCTACGAGCGGGCTACGAGTGTGTACCTGCCTGACCGGGTAAACCCCATGCTGCCCGAACGCATTAGCAATGAGCTGTGCTCGCTGCGGCCGCACGAAGACAAGTTTACTTTTTCGGCCGTGTTCATCATGAACGGCAAGGGCGAGGTAAAAGAGCATTGGATTGGCCGCACCCTCATCCACAGCAATCATCGGTTTACCTACGAAGAAGTGCAGGACATCATTGAAACCGGCGAGGGCCCTTATGCCGAAGAAGTGCTGCTGCTGAATAAGATGGCCCGCAAGCTGCGCAAAGACCGCTTCGACAAAGGGGCCATCAATTTCAGTTCGCAGGAAGTACGTTTTAAGCTGGATGAAACCGGCAAGCCCATTGGTATTGTGGTAAAAGAGAGCAAGGAGAGCCACCAGCTGATTGAAGAGTTCATGCTGCTGGCCAACCGCACCGTGGCCGAGTTTGTAGCCGGGGTGCGTGTGTACGATAAGCCGCTGCCGTTTCCGTACCGTGTGCACGATCAGCCCGATGAGGAAAAGCTGCTGCCCTTTATTGCTTTTGCCCGCAAGTTTGGCTACCAGTTTGATACCACCCAGCCCGATGCGATTGCAGCTTCGTTTAATGCCATGCTGAAAGCAGCGCAGGGCACACCGCAGCAGCATGTGCTGGAGCAGTTGGGCATTCGCACCATGGCCAAGGCCATTTACACCAAAGACAATATTGGCCACTACGGCCTGGGCTTCGAGCATTACTGCCATTTCACTTCGCCCATCAGGCGCTACCCCGATGTAATGGTGCACCGCCTGCTGCAGCAGGTGCTGGACGATAAAATGCTGGTAGATAAAAAAATGGAGGCTCGCTGCAAACACTGCAGCGAACGGGAGCGGGCCGCTATGGAAGCTGAGCGGGCTGCCAATAAGTACAAGCAGGTAGAGTTTATGATGGACTACCTGGGTGAGGAGTTTGACGCAGTCATCAGTGGCGTCAGTACGTTTGGCTTTTGGGCCGAAACGGTGGCCCACAAGTGCGAAGGACTGGTAAGCATGAAGGATCTGAATTACCACGACGATTTTCGCCTGATTGAATCGGACTATAGTTTGGTGGGCCTGCGCAGCGGGCGCAAGTTCAGGATGGGCGATGCCGTGCGGATAAAAGTAGTGGCGGCCAGCCTGGAGAAGCGCCAGCTGGACTACGAATGGGTACCGCAGCAGGCCAAAGCGGGCCAGCATGCCAGCCCCGAGCAGCTGCAGGAAGCCCGTGCCGGACAAACAAAAAAGCGGCCATCGAAAGGAGCTCCCATTGCTAAAAAGCTGGCCAATAAGCGTGGCAAGAAGTAAGCGGCTACCGGTGAGGAATGCTGCACTTCGGCCGCGGCTACTACCGTACCTTTAGCCAAGACCCTTCAACCAATTCCTATGCCTTCGTTTTACCAACACACCGACCCTGCTATTTGGAGCGGCCGCCACGATGGCGAAACGCCCGACCAACTACGCTGGCACCAGATTGTACAGTGTATTGATATGCAGGAGCAACCCTTGCCTGCCATTGGCAAGCATCATCAGGGGGTGGCCTTCATTGGTTTTTGCAGCGATGAAGGGGTCAGCCGCAATCATGGCCGTGTGGGTGCTGTAAAGGGCCCCCGCCATTTACGCGAAGCGTGCCGCAACCTGCCATTGATTGGTTCGCACATTATACTGGCCGATGCCGGCGATGTGGTG
>CANHEC010000071.1 GCA_947459455.1 Chitinophagaceae bacterium | reverse complement strand
TTGAGGGCCAGGTAATTTTCATCGCCCCCTTGAAAAGCTACGTTGGGGTTGGTTTTATAAGCTTTCTTAGCTGTGATGTACTGGACCGTTTCGTTGAAGCTGCCTCGAACAGAAATGCTGACGGTGGCAGGAAAATCGTAGCGGTTTTTAAATGCCAGTGCTTCTTCGTAGCGAATAATGCGGCCGCTGTTCGACTTTCGTTCCTTTTGCTGGGCCTTGGTGGTTTTCTTGACGTCTTCTCGGTTGTTACCAAAAAAATTGCGTTCGCGGTACCTGATAGAAAAGCCGTTGGCCCCCATGGTGCTGAAGCTTTCACGCAGGCTTTGGTTCATAGCCTCGATGGCGGTGATGATGCCAATAAGGGCCATGATGCCGAGGGCAATGATGGCCACGGTGATACCGGTGCGAAGCTTGTTCACCTTCACTGTTTGCCAGGCTATGGCTACCGAATCCTTGAGTTGCATGGCTGTAAAGGTACAGCCAGCCTGCGCTGGCTTTTTACCATTGATAAAGAAATAGGGCTACGCATCAGCCCCGGGATGCAAAAATGCCGGCCCCGTAAAACTGGGAGCCGGCATTGTGCTATACTGGTAAGGGCGCTGCCCTGATACTAGAAATACAAAAACTGCAGCAGCCACTGGGGCAAAATACCCAGCAACACGACCACCAGTGCTGCGCCGGCCACCAGGTAACGGAAACCCGCCGAAACCGGCAGAGCGGACTGGGGCTGCTCCGCCTCCTTGAAATACATGGCCTGGATAACACGGAAGTAGTAATACACGCTGACTGCGGCACACAGCATGGCCAGCACCAGCAGCCACAAAAATTTGCCGCCAAAACCAGCTGCAACTGCCGAAGCCACCATGTAATACTTGCTGAAGAAGCCGACGGTGAGCGGAATACCCGCCAGGCTGAGCACCATCACGGCCAGCGCCACGGCCAGCATCGGTTCGCGGCGGGCAAAACCATTGAAACCCTGGTAGGTGTAGTCGTCCATTTTGGTGAGTACGGCAAAAATGCCGATGGTAGCCAGGCAGTAAGCTGCCGCATACAGCACGATGCCTTCGCGGCCCCAGTTGTTCATTGAAAACAGGGCAAACATCATGAAGCCGGCCTGCGCAATGGATGAGTAGGCCAACATGCGCTTGACGCTTTGCTGAAACACAGCTGTGATATTGCCAATGAGCAGCGTAAGGCTGATGATGATGGCAATAACCCACTGCCATTTGCCTGCAATGATGCCCGAAGCACCTTCGAACAAGCGAATGAAAGCGATGAAGCCGGCCACTTTAACGATGGTAGCCATGAAAGAAGTGAAAACGGTAGGAGCACCATCGTACACATCGGGCGTCCAGAAATGAAAGGGCGCCGCACTAACCTTGAAAGCCATGGCCACCAGGATGAGCAGTAGACCGGCTACCAGGTTGTAGCTGATGGGAGCGCCTTGCAGGCTGAATTTTTCGAGCAGGAAAGAACCGGTGCCACCATAGATAAGTGCAATGCCCATGAGCATGATACCGGTACTGAACGAGCCCATGAGGAAATACTTCAGCGCCGCTTCGATGCTTTTGAGATTACGCTTATCGGCGCCGGTAAGTATGTACAGCGGAATAGAAATGATTTCGATGCCGAGGAACAGCATGAGCAGGTTGGTATACGCAGTGGAAATACCGATACCGGCGAAAATGAAAAAGATGAGGGCGTAGTACTCGGCCACGTAGTTGCCTACTTTCTCAATGTCTCTGCCGCTTACCAGCAGGTATAGCAGGCCAGCAGCCAGCAGTATTTCATTGATGAGCAGCCCGAACCGGCTGGTGGCCAGCATGTGCGGTGCCTGGATGCTGAAAATGGGGCCATGCAGCATTTCCCAGGTATTGCCAGCCAGCAACAATAGCACAAGCACGGTAGCCAGCAGTGTAGCCTGGTGCTTCTGCTTCATCAGCAGGCCGCCAAACATCATGACTACCCCCATTATGCCAGCAAAAATTATCAGATTCATATGTGCAGTTTCTTCTTGTGAGTTGATCGTAGAAGGGAAGGATGTAAACTATCAGGGCGCTACCGCCAATGGTATTGTTTTTACCAGCGAACCGCCCAGCTCCAGCAGGGGCTTGGGATAAACGCCGGCAGCAATGATCAGAACAATGATGATGGCCAACGCCAGCCATTGTGCGGTTTGCAGGTCGGCTACCTGCACGGCCTCGTTGCGCTGCCCGAAAAATACTTTCTGAATCATGCCCAATGTGTACACAGCAGCCAGGATGATGGCAATACCCGCTACCACGGCATACCACACATTCTGTTGATAGAGACCGCTGAACATCAGGAACTCGCCAATGAATGCATTGGTAAGCGGCAAGGCAATATTGGCCAGCGCTACTACTACCAGCATGATGGCCAGGCGGGGCGCTTGCTGTGCCAGCCCGCCCAATTCACTCATTTTGCTGATGCCGGTTTGGCGCTCAATGATGTCGACCACAATCCACAGCCCGATGATATTGATACCGTGATTGAAGAACTGGATCAGCGCACCCTGATAGGCCATGTCATTTTTTACAAACAAAGAAGCTGCCATCAGCCCGATGTGTGCAATAGACGAGTAAGCGATCAGGCGCTTGATATTATCCTGCCGGATGGCGATAAGCGACGCATACAATATGCCGATGATGGCCAGTACGATGATGAAGCCGCCCATTTTGTCGCTCATTTGCGGAAACACCGGCAGCAGCCAGCGCAACACAGCAAACAAACCCATTTTTACCATCACACCGCTCAGCACCATGGTAGTACCCACCGGAGCGGTTTCGTACGCATCGGGCTGCCAGGTATGAAAAGGAAATACCGGCATTTTGATAGCAAAGGCCACAAAGAAGAACCAGAAGAAGAACGCCTGCTCTTTGGCAGTGAGTGCCGCTTGCTTGAAGCTGGCCCAGCTAAAGCTTTGATCGGGTGTTTTGCTGTACAGGTAAATGATACCAATGAGCATGATAACACTGCCGACGAATGTGTAGATAAAGAACTTGAAAGTGACCGGCACCCGGCGTTCGCCACCCCACTTGCTGCAGAGGAAGTAAACAGGAATGAGCGCCAGCTCCCAAAAGAAGTAGAACAACAACGCATCGCTGGCCAGGAATACGCCCATCAGGCCCGCCATGCTCAGCAGCATCAGCCCAAAGTATTGCGAAGCATCGGCATAGCTGTTTTTGAAAATAGCGATGAAGATGATAACAAAGCTAACAGCAGTCAGCAGTGTTGTCACTCTAGCCGGACCATCGAGCAGCAGCGAAAAATGACTATTGAGGCTGCCCAGCCAAATGCGGCTGTAAGAAAGACCTTCGGCCGCAGCAGGCATGGTAAAGCTATACAGCACCGCCGCCAGAGTAGCCAGGGCTGCCAGCAGCGACCACCCTTTTACCAACTGGTCCTGCTTGATAAAGAAAGCCAGCAGACCGGCAATGAGCGGAATAAGTATGAACGAAGAGAGGATCATGCTACTAAGAATTAGGTTGGTTCGTTTTCTTCGGATTGATACGACAGCTTACAGGCGGGTATAAAACACCAGCAGAATGAGCCCTACAATACCCAGCACCATCATCAGGATGTAGCTGCCCACATTGCCGCTTTGCAGAAGGCGCAGCTGCCGGCTACTGTATTGCACGGCCCTTCCTACTCCATTTACCAGCCGGTCTATTCCGCTACGTTCTATCACATTGTTCAGCACAGTGCCAAGTGCCAGTAGTGGCTTCACAATAAGGCCATCATACAACTCATCAACATACCACTTATTCTGCAGCAGCTTGCCCAGACCCGTTGCTTCTTCGCTCTCTTTGCCCTTGGCAAACGTGCGAACGGTAAATAGGATGACCAGTACTATCAGGGAAACACTCACGGCAAGCAGCATCCACTCTGTACTATGGCTGGGGTGCGCATGCTGCTCCAGATACTGCTTCGAGTTTTCAAACACCGGCGTCAAGAAGCTTTCCAGCCGATGACCATTGTTCATGAACAATTCAGGTATACCTACCAAGCCACCAACAATGCTCAGTACCGCCAGCACTACCAGGGGTATCGTCATGGCCTTGGGGCTTTCGTGCGGTGTGTGATGATGCAAATCGCCACGGTGCTCGCCCAAAAATGTAAGTGCATACAGGCGGAACATATAGAAGGCTGTCATCAGCGCTCCACCCATGCCCAACACGTAGTACACAGGGTTGGCCGCAAATGCGTGTATCAGAATTTCATCTTTTGAAAAGAATCCACTGAATGGCGGAATACCTGCAATGGCGATACAGCCAATGAGCATGGTGAGGTGCGTGACCGGCATCCATTTTTTGAGGCCACCGTAGTGCAACATGTTTTGCTGGTGGTGCATGCCATGGATGACGCTGCCCGCTCCCAGGAACAACAGGGCTTTGAAAAAAGCGTGGGTCATGACGTGAAAAACAGCGCCGGTAAAAGCGCCCACGCCCAGTCCAAGAAACATATAGCCCAGCTGGCTCACAGTAGAGTAAGCCAATACTTTCTTGATATCATTTTGCTTCAGTGCAATGGTAGCTGCCAACAACGCCGTGGCCAGACCTACAATGGCAATGACGTGCATACTGGCAGGTGCCAACACGTACAACATGTTGCTGCGGGCAATCATGTAGATACCGGCCGTGACCATGGTAGCGGCGTGGATGAGTGCCGATACCGGCGTAGGACCCGCCATGGCGTCGGGCAGCCATGTGTACAATGGAATCTGGGCGCTTTTACCCATGGCGCCTACAAACAGGCAAAGGGTAATGCCGGTGATAGCCGCCGTGCTAAACTGGCCGGGTAGCTGGCCAAATACGGCACTGAAACTAGTACTACCAAAAGTGCTGATGATCCAAAACACAGCGATGAGAAAACCAAGGTCGCCAATGCGGTTCATCACAAAGGCCTTTTTAGCCGCATTGTTGTACTCGGTGTTTTTGAACCAGTACCCAATGAGCAGGTAAGAGCAGAGACCTACACCTTCCCAGCCAATGAACATGATCACATAGTTGCCGCCCATAACCAGCAACAGCATGCTGAACACAAACAGGTTGAGGTAGGCAAAATAGCGGGCAAAATGGCTGTCGCTTTCTTCGTGCATGTACGCAGTGCTGTATACATGAATAAGAAAACCGACGCCGGTGATAATCAGCAGAAAGAGGCTGGTCAGCTGATCGATCTGAAACTCAAATGGAATCGTCAGCGAGCCTACTTTGATAAACTCAAACAATTGCAAGACAGCTGTTTCGCCTTGCAGTGTTTGATTAAACACCAGCACGCTGAGCACAAATGCAGCCAGGATGGCGCCACTGCCAATAATGCCCACCAGGCCTTTTGATAGCTTATTGCGCAAAAGACCGTTGATGAGGAAACCGGCCAGCGGCAGCAGTGGTATATACGGTGCAAACTTCATGATTGAAAAATGCTTTCTTGATTCAGTTAGTTTTTCAGGCGATTCAGGAAGTTGATGTCGACGCTGTGAACAGCCCGATACATCATCACAATAATGGCAAGGCCTACGCTTACTTCGGCCGCGGCTACCACCATAATGAAGAATACGAACAACTGCGACTCGGTACCGGCAGTTACATTGGCCGCATCCAGCACCAGCATGCGCTGATGATGCAGTTTTGAAAAGGCTACCAGCAGCAGATTCACCGCATTCAGCATCAGCTCAATGCACATAAACACGATGATTGAATTGCGCCGGGTAAGCACACCCGTCACGCCAATGCAGAAAATGATGACCGCCAGAAATATGTAGTATGTAATTGGCATATCGAGAAAATGGAAGAGTGATTAATCGCCTTTTTTACCAAGCACCACTGCACCTACCATGGCGCTCAAAAACAGGATGCTGCTGATTTCGAACGGCACTACGTATTCGGTGAAGAGTTTGGTGCCCAGGTTTTTGATGAGGCCTATATCGCCGGCACCGGGCTGGTTTACTACTGCCGGTTCGGTCGTGTTCAGCGCAGCTATCATGATTACCATGAGCATGCCGCCGGCTATAGCGCCACTCCATAGCAGGTACTTGTTTTTCTGCTGCTCCGATTCCTTGTTAAGGTTCATGAGCATGAGCACAAACAGGAACAGCACCATGATGGCGCCAGCATACACGATGATATTGACAATGGCCAAAAACTGCGCATTCATGAGTACATAGTGGCCGCTGATCGCAAAAAAGGTGATGATCAGAAACAGTACACTGTACACCGGATTTTTGCGAGTGATGACCATGAGTGAGCTGAACACAGCCAGCGCACTCAGGAACCAAAACATCAATTGCGATTTATCCATTGCTAGGTCAGTTGATTGTTTGCAGAAAGCAGGCATTCGAAACTGCTTTCCGGGCGAAATAGGAACCGGGTGTGGAAGACAACAAAACCGGCGGTGTGTGATGCCGGTGCCTGACTGGCCGGTCAGCGGCCGGCTACTGGTTGGCGAACCCGGCCACCTGCTGCCTGCTCATAGGCTTCGCGGTCGGTCAGGGGGTTCGGAATCAGCAAGTCATTTTTACCATAAATGAAGCCCTTGCGATCGTAGTTGGCCGGGGCAAAGGTTTCGCTCAGGTAGATGGCGTCTTTGGGGCAAGCCTCTTCGCACAAGCCGCAGAAGATGCAGCGCAACATATTGATCTCGTACTTAGCTGCGTATTTCTCTTCCCGATACAGGTTCTCCTCACCCTCCTGCCGCTCTGCAGCTTCCATGGTGATGGCTTCGGCCGGGCAGGCCACTGCGCACAGGCCACAGGCGGTGCAACGCTCTCTGCCCTCCTCATCGCGGTTCAACACATGCAGGCCACGAAACACCTGGCTGAATGGGCGCTTCTCCTCAGGATACTGAATGGTCGGCTTCTTTTTGAACAAGTGGCTGAACGTGATACCCATGCCTTTGAGGATCGCCGGCAGGTAGGCCCTCTCGGCAAGGGTCATGGGGCGACGATCAACGTTCTTAGCTCTATTGGTTAGCGGTTGCATATATCGTTTCGATCTTTTCTTTTTTCAAACTCTACGGTAGCAGCCAGGCTGCAGCAGGTACTCAGCGACAGGTCGACGCGGCTAAAACTTCGGCCAGCCGTTTTGCAGGTACAATACCACAGCACCGGTAATCAGCATGTTGAACAAAGCCAGCGGAATCAGCGATTTCCAGCCCAGGTTCATCAGCTGATCGTAGCGGAACCGCGGGATGGTCCAGCGTACCCACATGAACACAAACACAAAGAATACGGTCTTCGCCATCAGCGCCCCAAAGCCCATCAGCGCCAAAATGTTTGGATGCAGCGAGCTGGCCGCTTCGTTGAAGAAGGGAATATCATACCCGCCGAAGTACAACGTGGCCATGATGACGCTGCTGATGAACATATTGATGTATTCAGCAAACAGGTAGAAGCCCAGCTTCATAGAGCTATACTCCTGGTGGTAACCAAAGTTCAGTTCGTTTTCGGCTTCAGGCAGGTCAAAAGGCGTACGGTTACACTCGGCAAATGCGCAAACAATGAAAATGAGGAAGCCCAGTGGTTGGTACAAAATGTTCCAGCCATTCGTTTGCTGTCCTACCACAATGTCTTTAAGGCTGAGCGAACCCGTAACAAACAGCAAAGCAATGAGCGACAAGCCCATGGCCAATTCGTAAGATATATTTTGCGAAGCGCCGCGAATAGCGGCCAGCAGTGAAAACTTGTTGTTGCTGCTCCAGCCACCAATCATCACGCCGTACACACCCAACGCTACCACCGCAAACACATACAGCATGCCGATGTTGAGATCGGCTATCTGCAAGCTAATCTCGCGGCCACCCAGCACAATCTTATCGCCCCAGGGAATCACGGCACTTGTCATAAGGGCGGCCAGCATGGCCAGGCCCGGACCCATTACAAACAATACCTTATTGGCCTTGTTAGGAATGATGTCTTCTTTAGAAAACAACTTGATGGCATCGGCCACGGGCTGCAACAGGCCAAACCAGCCAAAACGGTTGGGACCCGAACGGTCTTGCAAAGCAGCCGCCACTTTTCGCTCGGCATAGGTGCTGTACATGGCAAAGCCCAGCGATACGCTGACCACCACCACGATGAGCAGGAATTTTTCGAGCACCAGCGCCCAATCCATTTGCATTGCCAATAAAGTAGATATCATGAGTATCAGCTTGAGATAGAAATCAAAAATTACTGCTTGAATACATCGCCGGTGGCGGGACCCTTTATTTCACTGAGTTCAATGCCAGGCTTGTTCACTTCGCTCACGGTATGAATATCCATG
>CANHEC010000070.1 GCA_947459455.1 Chitinophagaceae bacterium | reverse complement strand
CACCCAGCCAATAATGCTGCTACTATCCATGCTTGCTTCATACTGCTTCTTTTTACTATTTGTCACTTGCCCTCTACAAAAAATCGGGCCGCAACTACCATGATCAATCCATTTCACTGCGCATTAACACACCCCGAAATGAACCTGACCACCAGCATTGGATGCATACAAACACGAAATACTGTAAAAGCAGCACGCTGGTCAATTCAAACTGTCCTTCAAAAGCCAGCTCATCTACCTTGCGCCGAATAACAAAAGGCATTTTTCACATGCGCCTGCTGCTATCATTATTCACACTGCTTGCTATGGCAGGCTGTACCACTACCGATCAGCCAAAGGGGTATCGCTACATACTGGTAGCCGACATGTTCAATCAGGCAGAAATAGCCGCCGAGACGCTGGCGGGCTATCCCCACTACATTTCCTACAACGGCCACCTGTTCGAATTTTTGATGAGCAGATACACTGAAGCAAGCCACATTGTTGATACCGCGGCAGTACTGGCTGGTGATGACCGGCCTCGCATCTCTCCAGCAGAAGCAAGCATCACCCGGGAGACCATCGATACGATGATCATTCGCATCATCTCTCCCGCCAGCAAGAAGTTTGTACAGCTGCATACTTTCAGCGACACAGCTACTGCCCGAATAACAGGCTACTACCCGGCTGTCCGCGATGGCGTATCGCTGAAAGAACTGGCACAGCTGAGTGCCAACCTGCCCAAACCTGCCAAAGACAGCACCGTGAATGGCACACCCGTAAAAGTGTGGCGTACCGATTGGCAGCCTGCAGATAGCAGCAGCATTCGGCTCGAGGTATTTGCTTTAAAAGACAGCAGCTTTCTACTACCCTTCGGTGCCAAGGATAGCAGCTCGCAGCCCATACTGCCTGGCCTATTTGGCGTGGCTTACTATTGGAAAAATCCCACGTATCGAATGCTGATAGCACCCTATCAGTTGGAACTGCTGTCAGCAAAAGATGCCGCGACCTGTAATGCACTGATTAAGAAATACGCTGATCAATTGAAATAAAACAACACCCTTAAACATAAAAGAAAAAGGGGTGCTCTGATGAGCATCCCTTTTCATTTTGCAACAAGCATTCAACCATTATTTGATACCGTACTTGTACTTGTAGCGTTCAAACAGCTGTTTGTGCTTGTCCATTAGTTCGATGCTACGGCCTTGTATAAACGCATAGCTGATCTTGCTGCTGCGCATATCCAGTATGTCGCCCTCGCTTACCACAATGTTGGCGTCTTTGCCAGCCTCTATGCTACCGGTACGATCATCAATGCCAAGAATGCGGGCTGCATTCAGCGTAATGGCGGTCAAGGCTTCTTCCTTAGTAAGGCCATATGCCGCAGCGGTACCTGCATTGAACGGCAGATTGCGGCCGCGGTTTTGTGAGTCGTCATCGTTGATACAAAACAGTACTCCTGCCTTCTGCAAAGCAGCCGGTGCTTTGTACGGCTGGTCTACATCATCGTCGTCGCCGGTTGGCAGGTTGTGCATCTGGTTCAAAATCACACCGATGTTGTTTTGCTTAAGCAAGTCGGCAATGCGATACGACTCGGTACCACCTACAATCACAACCTCAAAGCCAAACTCTTTGGCAAAATCAACAGCCACCAGCATTTGATTGACCTGGCTGGCGTGCACATACAGCTTCTGCTTTTTTTCAAACAAAGCCCTGGTGGCTTCGTACTGCAGGTTCCTTTCGGCATGCACCGGCTCGGCATTCCAGGCCCTGGTATCGCGGAAAAACTGCTTCACCTTTTCAATGGTTTCCAGCGCCTGCTTCACGGGGTCGGAGGGCTGCGCCGGACCAAACTGTGCCAGGAAAGCAGCGAAGCGGCCGCCACCCGGGCGGGGCAGCAGGCTGGGCATGTAAAAATGCATGCCATTATCGGTGGCATAGGCAGCATCTTCATAGGTCCAGGCATCCAGCTGCACTACCGAGCTGATGCCACCCACCAGGCTGCCTTGCGGCGCTACGTGGGCCAGCAATATGCCATTGCTGCGCAGTGTATTGGTGATCTTGCTATCGGCATTGTAAGCCGCAATGGCCCGTACACTGGCATTGTTTTCGCCTATCTCAAAAAAGTCGTTGCTGCCACGGATACCGCCGCCATACTCCTGCAGGCCCAAAGACGATGCAGGCAGTATCAGGCCCGGGTACACATGCTGACCGGTCACGTCTATCACTTTTACATCGCCAGCTGGCATGGGCAGGTTGGTACCTACCTGTTCTATTTTGCCATTGTTGATCTTCACCGTGGCATTTTCCAGCACCTGGCCATTGCCCACGTGCACGGTGCCTCCTTTCAGTATTACCACGCCCTTGGCAGCAGGTGCAGGGTACACAGTTTCCTGTGCCATGCCGCTGACCGATGCCAATACTGCGAGGGTTACGAGTATTTTTTTCATGGTTGTAATTTTTTAATGTTCAAAAGTTTACGAGTTCACGTGTTCACAAGTTGAGCGACACTTAGCTTCTGTTTTTTTAATTTCACTCCTTTCAAGTCTGAACTTTCGAGGTAGTCAATAAGTCCTTGAAGCATCACGATGATTTCCATTGCTCTTGCATAGAAAATGTCGAACTCTTCTTGCGTAAGAAGGTTTCTGTCAAAAGCTCTGTAAAGCTGTGACCGAAACTCGCCGCAGGAGCCTTTTGAGATGTACAAGAACTGTAAGAACTCACGGTTGCCACTTCTTTCAAACCCTTCAGCAATATTGTCCATGATCGATCCACAAGAGGACTCTATCTGGGCAATCAGCTTATAGTTGTATTTGAACTTACCACTATCAATCAGTTCTCCGAGCATCTTATTCAACTCTCTGGCTTTTTGCCAGGAAATAATGTCTTCAAAGTGTTTGATAGTAGCCATAAGCTTGTGTTTGTGTGGGTTTAACTTGTGAACTTGTAAACGCTGGAACTATTGAACTTTTACTTCAGTTCCGTTTGTGCATTCTCCAAATCATGTTCATCCAGTTCCAGCAGGCCCATCTTGTGGCTGTGATCGCCGCAGGTGTGCACAAACTTGTAGCTGGGCTGTGCCGGAATGGTGGGGCGACCCGCACCCTTCTCACCCATCATTTTTTTGATGAGGCGGGTACGCTCTTCTTTCACCAGTTGGCGCATGCGGGCATCTTTCTCCCGATCGAAGAAGATGGTACCATCTACCATGGTGTACAGTGCTTTGGCATAAATGCTCAGCGGGTTGTCGCTCCACAGCACCAGGTCAGCATCCTTGCCGGCTTTGATGCTTCCCACCCGGTCGGCTACGTGCAACATCTTGGCGGGGTTGATCGTCACCATGTTCAGCGCCTCTTCCTCGGTCAATCCACCATACTTCACGGCCTTGGCAGCTTCCTGGTTCAGGCGGCGGGCCATTTCAGCATCATCACTGTTGATGGCCACATTCAGGCCCACCCGCGTCATGATGTAGGGATTGTACGGAATGGCATCCTGCACTTCCAGCTTGTATGCCCACCAGTCGCTGAAGGTGGAGGCATTGGCCCCGTGTGCCTTCATTTTATCGGCCACTTTGTAGCCCTCCAGTATGTGGGTGAACGTGTTGATCTTGAAACCAAACTGTTCGGCCACCCGCATGGTGTTCACAATCTCGCTGGCTACATAGCTGTGGCAGGTAATGAAGCGCTTCTGGTTCATGATCTCTACCAGCGCATCCAGTTCCAGATCGCGGCGCACCAGCATGGGCGTGGCTCCCTTCTTCTTGTTGTTTTCTTCGGCCA
This sequence comes from Chitinophagaceae bacterium, assembly GCA_947459455.1. Lineage (GTDB taxonomy): Bacteria > Bacteroidota > Bacteroidia > Chitinophagales > Chitinophagaceae > Phnomibacter. The sequence continues at coordinate 4,570 of CANHEC010000070.1, read as the reverse complement.
GCTTCAGCAGCGCCTGGTAATCTTTGGCACGGGTAAAGCCATCTACCAGCACCTGCTCTACGCCCATACGGGTATCCGGAAAGCGGTTGTTGCCACTGGTTGCCGAGGTTCGCTTCACGTTTTCGCCCAGTGCAAACTTGATAAACGGATCCCAGTTTTGAAACATCAGGCCTTCATCGTTGGCGCCCCAGCGCAGCTTGATCAGCTGGGTTTGGCCGCCAATGGTATTGGCACTACCGTGCAAAATATGAGAGGTGGTTACGCCGCCACTCAGCTGCCGGTAAATATTGATATCGTCGGGATCGAGGTTGTCTTTGATGCGTACTTCCGAAGTAATGCTCTGGCCACCCTCGTTGATGCTGGCTGTAGCAATGTGGCTGTGCTCATCTATGATACCAGCGGTCAGGTGCTTGCCGGTACCGTCGATGATGCGGGCACCCGGTTCGCTCAGGTTTTTGCCTACGCTCACAATCTTGCCATTCTTCACCAGCACGTCCGTTTCTTTCAGCACGCCTTCTTTTTCGCTGGTCCATACCGTGGCATTCTTAATCAGCACGGTTTCCTGCTTCGGCATTTGTGCTTCGCCAAAAGCCACAAACGGATACAGCACCGGACCGGTGGCCGGCGCCGCCTTTTTAGCTACGCTATCCGCTTTGGGGGTTGCTTCTTTGGTACGCACGGCGCTCCATGTCAGCGTATTGCCCAGGCTATCCAGGCCGGTACCCTGCCACTGGGTGCCATTGCTTACACCACTCAGGCGCACCGCATTGGCCGGCAGCGCACCACCGCCCTGCACGCCACCCATGCCACGGCCTGCACCAGCTGCCCGGCGGGCACGGGGCGCAAAACCAATCTTCAGCATTTTACCATCAAAGCTGAACTGCGTGTTCAGCGTATCGGTGGCGCTTACTTCGGCGCTGCTATTGCTCTTTACTTCCAGGTTGTACTGCTGGCTGCCGCCGGGGCCTTGTACCGTCAGGGCATAGCTGCCGGTTATGTTGTACCAGTTGTCATCCTTTACGCGGTAGGCATTGCCCTGCACCCAGTTGTGGTGGATGGTGGTTTTCTCGCTGAAAATGGGGCCATTCGTAATCACGAAATTGGCCAGCTTGCCAGCGTCCAGGCTGCCCACCTTATCGTACACACCCAGCAGGGTAGCCGGGGTTTTGGTTAGTGCATCCATGGCAGCCGCTTCGCTCAGGCCATACTCCATGGCCTTGCGCAGGTTGCTCATAAAGGTGCGGCCGTCGCGTACATCGCTCATGCTTAGCAAAAAGGGGATACCGGCTTTTTCCAATGCGGCGGGGTTGCCCGGTGCCAGCTCCCAATGCTTCATATCGGCCAGGCTCACGTAGCGAGCATCGTTGGGGTCTTCCACATCCTGTGCCGCCGGAAAGTTGAGGCTCACAATCAGCGGGGCCTTAGTAGCGGCCACCTCACCAATGCGCTGGTATTCTTTGCCACTGGCTTTGATGATGTATTGCACCCCAAACTCATCGCCAATGCGGTCGGCCCGCATCACATTCCACAGGTCGCCGCCCTGGCTGGGGTCTATTATCTGCGGCAGGCTTTGCTGCTCATTCCAGGCACGCAGGGTCATGTTCACGCCTTCGGCCCGCGGGTTGCCCTTGTACCACTGGGCATCCAGATAGGTTTGGCGCAGCAGAGCAATGGTACCCATCAGGCTGCCGGGGTAGCTTTGGGTGCTGCTGCCTTTGCTAAATGAATAGTGAGCCGAGGCCTTGTCTTTTACCATCACCAGGTTGGCCCGCTCATTGGCCAGCGTCACCACCGCGCCGGTACCCCGGGCTATGCCATCCGGCTGGTGAGTAAGCACCGTACCAAAGCCAGCCTCCCGCAGGCTGCGGGCCTTGGCTTCGTCGGGCACAAACAAATTGGCCGCCTGCACATCAGCCTTCAGCGCCTGGTTCCAGCCGTAGGCACCTTTCACGTTCGTTTCCAGCTGCGCCGGCGCCCTGAAGTCGAACGGGCGACCCGGCTGGCGGGCCGGCATACCATAGTCGCTCTGCACATCAATGAACGACGGGTAAATGAACTTGTCTTTGCAGTCGATGACCACCGCATCTTTCGGAATGCTGAGGCCGGTGCCCACCGCTACAATGCGACCGTCGCGTATCAGCAGCGTGGCATTGGTCAGGGTGGTTTTGGCATCTTTTACAATGGTCGCGTTGGTAAGCGCATAGGCCCCCGAACCGGGCGAGGCCACGCCATTGATGGGGAAGGAAGGCTGGGCCGAGGCCTGGGCCATGTACAGGACCAGTCCCGCCAACCAAAGCTTCACTTTTCTCATAGTGCTTTAGTTTATTTTAAAAAAGGATGATGAACGAATGAACGGAAGCCAACAAAGTATCGCATTTGACGACAGGCGCTGGCCCCTGCCCAAGGGGCATGGGTGTTTTATTAATGCAACAAAGTTGCGCTTTACGGGGAGGGGCGGCTGCCGGCTGAGCCGGCACCGGGCTGCTACGGGGTTCGCTATCGCTCCCGTACCGGCTGCGCCGGCACCGGCTCGTGCCTCGCCGCCCTCCACATCCCTGCCGCGTAGGCGCAGGCGGCTGGCCATGTGCCATGCAGGCATGCTGGCGCTGGCCCCTGCATACAAAAAAGAGCCCGCCGGTTTCACCCGACGGGCAAGGCCGCTCAGGGCTATCGTTACAGGGTCAACGAATCATCCACGCTTTGCCGATGGTGATGCTGCGGGGTGCCAACTGTGGCGAGGGGCCCAGCAATTCGCCCATGCGCAAGAAACTGGCCGACTGGCCCCGTTGTATACTCAACGTAGGGGCTGCACTGTTGGGCATATAGTTGGGGTAGGCCGGAAAACCCGTAGGCACCTGAAACGGGTAGCTGCCCACCCATCCGCGGCCATTTTGCACAAACTGTGTACTGATGCCTACCGACAAACGACTGTACCCGCTGCGCAATACCGGCAGCATGGCCGCTACGGTGGGCTGCCCGCCCTGCCAGCCCGTTTGCCAATACTGCACCCGGCTGCCAGGCCACTTCCACTCCGCCGCATTCCAAAACATACCGGGCAGTGCCACCGCACTTGCCGTATCGGTTCGCTGGGCATTCGCAGTTCCCAATATTGCAAAGGTGCCTATCCATAGCCATCGGTGTAGCAGCATACCGCAGGTGTTATTGGCGGTAAAGCTATCGCTGCCTGCCAGCACCAGCAAGCGCAGCCGGCACCAGGTTATGCCGTACGGTTATGTATACGGGCGATTTAACAAACGAGGCTCGCCAGCATGGCTGCGCTTCCATGGCAGTGCGCCACTTGTGGGCACTCAAAAAACATAAGGAGCCCAATATTGGCAAGCCCCGGCAGCGCAACCGACAAAAACCGACCCTGTAAGCAAGGCTTGTTTTGTGCACCTTTGCCCCCATGGATGCCGCCAAGCAACAAATGTTTTTCAACCGCCTGAGCAAGGTATACAAGCATGTGGGCAAAATAGCCCGCAAGCAGGGCGTAAGCTGCTACCGGGTGTACGACCATGACCTGCCTGAGTTTCCGCTCTGTATTGAGTTTTATGGCGACCTCCTGTACGTAGCCGAATACAAGCGCCGGCATGGCATGACCGAAGAGGAACACGACGAATGGATGGACCACACCCTGCAAACCGTGTGCGAGGTGCTGCAGGTGACCACCGAACAGATCTTTCTGAAACTGCGCCAGCGCAAACCGGGCCGCCTGGGCCAATACCAGAAGTACGACGAACAACTGCACGAATTTGTAGTGACCGAAAATGGCCTCCAGTTTTTTGTAAACCTGAGCGACTACCTCGATACCGGCCTGTTTCTCGACCACCGCCTCACCCGCCAGCTGGTGCGCCAGCAGTGCCAGGGCCTGCGGGTGCTCAATCTGTTTGCCTACACCGGCTCATTTAGTGTGTATGCAGCCGCAGGCGGTGCCCGCTATGTAGAAACTGTAGACCTCAGCAAAACCTACCTGGCATGGGCCGAACGCAACCTGCAGCTCAACGGCTTCAACGACCCCGACCAATACCGCATGGTACATGCCGATGTGCTGCAATACCTGGCGCAACTACGCCCCGCCTGCTTCGATCTGATTGTGATGGACCCGCCCACCTTCAGTAATAGTAAGCGCATGGAAGACTTTCTGGATATCCAACGCGACCATGTAAAGCTGATCAACCAATGCCTGCAGGCCCTCAGCCCCGGCGGCACCCTTTATTTCAGCACCAATTTTCGCCGCTTTCAATTGGATAGTGCCGCTATTGAAACGCCCCACATCAAAGACATCACCCGGGCCACCACCCCTTTCGATTTTGAAGGCAAGTTGTTTCGCTGGTGCTATCGAATTCAAAAGGGGGATGAAAGCGGGCAAGTATGAGAGCCAAGCGTTTGTTTCGCACAACTTGTCCCGCAGCAGGCGGGAGAGGACACTAAGTAATGATGAATATTGAAGGCTGAATGCTGAATGAGCCACAATCCCTTGCGCCCCTTGCGCATCCCTTGCGTTCCTTGCGGTTAAAAGAATTGACCGCAAAGTGCGCAAAGAGAAAACACGCAAAGGACGCAAAGTATT
>CANHEC010000069.1 GCA_947459455.1 Chitinophagaceae bacterium | reverse complement strand
CTGGTACCACCATTGCCCTCAGCTTCATGAGCTGGGTGTTTACGGCCGATTGGCCGCTGAACATTGGTGGTAAGCCGCACCTGCCGCTGCCGGCCTTTGTACCGGTTACGTTTGAGTTCACGGTACTGTGTGCTGCGGTGGGTATGGTACTTACTTTTTGCTACCTGTGCCAGCTGGCGCCTTTTGTAAAGAAGCACCATTTTCACCTGCGGGCTACCGACGACAAGTTTGTGATGGTAATAGAGTGCACTGGTGCCACTACGGAGGCGGATGCAACTGCGTTGCTGAACGCGGTGGGTGCCCATGAGGTACATACACAAATAGCCGAAACCGGCTGGTGGCTGGGTACTTACGACAAGGAGCAGAAGCTGTACGACGAAGAGGCCGTGAAAGTGGCTCACTAACGATCATTAGCAACACCGAATTGAAACAACATCGATGAAGAAAGTAATCATCATATTGACTGCAGCAGTGGCTACCCTGGTAGCCTGCAGCGATGTGAAGCGCAAGCCCGGCAGCATTTACATGCCCGATATGGCCTATAGCCGTGCATACGAAACCTATGCCGACCATAGCAATCTGGCCGAGAAGGGAGTGAACTACAACAACCTGCCGGTAGCTGGTACAGTGAGCCGTGCTGAAAATTATGTGTACCACCTGGCCAAGGACAAGGATGGTGATACCACCAATTACTTCGCCAGCCGCAATACGGTGAACCCCATCACCAGCCTCGATTCTGCGGGTTTGGTGGAGGCCGAACGCATTTACCTCATTAACTGCGGCATTTGCCACGGCAGCAAGCTGGATGGTAATGGCCCGTTGTGGAAAGACGGTGCTGGCCCTTATCCTGCCGCCCCTGCCGTATTGGTAGGCAATGCCAAGTATGAGGCCATGACCGACGGCACCATGTTTTACAGCATTACTTACGGCCGTAACCTGATGGGTGCATACGCTTCGCAGCTGACACCCAAGCAGCGTTGGGAGGTGATTTACTACATCAAGCACAAGCAGGGCAAGGTAGGTGCAGTAGCACCTGCTACAGCTGCCGCACCAGCCGCCGCCGATAGCAGCAAGGCTACCAAGTGATTTGTTTCTTCCGCACACGGTTTATAGAGCAACAAACGAATAAGCGATAACCTGACAATTAGATAGAATGGCTTCATTTAGCAATCAATTTGTACAGCCTGCCGGCATGAAGAAGTGGGGCATGGCGCTGACCGGTGTAGGTGCACTGGCATTGGCCGCAGGCGTTGCCTTTTTGTTGTTTGGCAAAGAGGAGCACGACCATACACGTTTTTGGGCAGTGCTGCTGCAAAATAGCGTGTATTGGCTGCTGGTAGTAAATGCTGCCATGTTCTTCATTTGCGCTACCACGCTGGCATGGGCTGGCTGGGTGCAAAGCTTCCGTCGCGTAGCCGAGGCCATTTCTACCGTGGTGGTTCCGTTTGGCATCATCGCCGGCATCGTGCTGTTGTCGCTCATTTTTACGCATCAGCACCACATTTACCATTGGGTAGATGCGGAGGCCGTGGCTCAGGACAAGATTCTGAGTGGCAAAAGTGGTTTCCTGAATCCTACTTTCTTCACGGTGTGGACGCTTATCACCATCGTGGGTTGGATTTTGCTGGGCCGCAACATGCGCCGCATCAGCCGCGAAGCTGATGAAACACCGATGGAAACAACGGTAGCCCGCAAGTGGATTTTCAAGAACACTGTGCACGCCTCGTTCTACATCGTGCTGTTTGCCCTCACTGTTACATCGTCTATTCCCTGGCTGTGGCTCATGAGCATTGATGCGCACTGGTACAGCACCATGTACAGCTGGTACACCTTTGCCAGCTCGTTTGTAGCAGGTATGGCCCTCATTGCCCTGTTTGTTATTTACCTGAAAAATCAGGGCTACCTGCCTTACACCAGCGAAGAGCACCTGCACGATCTGGGCAAATTCATGTTCGCTTTCTCGGTGTTCTGGACCTACCTGTGGTTTAGCCAGTATATGCTGATCTGGTATGCCAACATTCCGGAAGAAACTGAGTACTTCAAGGCTCGCCTGTGGGGTAATTACCGCGGTTTGTTCTACCTCAACCTGGTACTGAACTTTTTGAGCCCGCTGCTGGTGATGATGAAGGCCGGTGCCAAGCGCAACTATACCATCGTCACCTTCATGGCCATCCTCATCATCTTTGGCCACTGGATCGATTTTTATCTGATGGTAATGCCGGGTACCATGAAAGAGCACGCCACCATCGGTTGGTTTGAGCTGGGTATTGCGGTTGGCTTTGTGGGCATGATTATCTGGTTTACCGGCAAGGCTCTGGAAAAGGCTCCGCTGGTACCCATGCACCATCCTTTCCTGAAGGAAAGCGTGATCCACCACGTGTAAGCCAATGGTGCCATTGATTTCAAAAACGTGAAAATCAGGCACTGACCGCTGAACAAAAACAATTCACACCCGCACCCGTTTATAATTTCGAACTGTCCATCTGTCTTAAGAAACCACGCATATGAATATCTGGTTGTTGTTGTTGGTAATCGCTATGATCTTCCTGGTTATCTTCCAGATAGCCAAAGCCAGCGAATACGTAAGCGTACTGAAAGGTGAGAAGAAGGCCCGTGAACAAAGCAACCGGGTAAACGCCTTCCTGATGCTGGCATTTCTGGTGCTGGGATTAGCTGGCGCCTATTGGTGCAATGAATTGCTGGCCAAGGAAACCCTGTTTGCGCAAGGCTCCGCTTCAATCGAAGGCGAAAAGATCGACAGCATGTTCATGCTGACGTTGTACATCACTGGTATCGTGTTCATTCTGACCCAGATCCTGTTGTTCTGGTTCAGCTTCAAATACCAGGAGAAAGAAGGTCGCAAAGCATACTTCTTTCCGCACAGCACCAAGTTGGAATTGATTTGGACCATCATCCCTGCCATTACCCTCACGGTGCTGGTAGTGTTCGGCCTGCGCCACTGGTTCAAAATCACTGGCGATGCTCCCAAGGACTCGATGCTGGTAGAAATAACCGGACAGCAGTTTGGATGGCAGTACCGCTACCCGGGTGTAGATGGCGTGCTGGGTAAAAAGAAATATACCCTGATCAACAGCGGTAACACGCTGGGCCAGGACTGGGCCGACAAGGCTAACCACGATGACCTGAGCCCCACGGTGATGTACCTGGTGAAGGGCAAGCCTGTAAAGCTGGTAATCAACAGCAAAGACGTAATCCATGACGTGGGTCTGCCACATTTCCGCCTGAAAATGGATGCCGTGCCTGGTATTCCTACTACGCTTTGGTTTACCCCGAAGTGGACCACTGAAGAAATGCGTGAGCGTACCGGCAACCCCGAGTTCGAGTACGAAATTGTATGCGACCAGCTGTGCGGTGCCAGCCACTATGCCATGCGTGGTGTTATCAAGGTGGTGAGCCAGGCTGAGTTCGATGTGGAGATGGCAAAGCTGAAGCCAACCTACTTTGTGGCTTTCCCCGACAAAGACCCGTCGAACGCCAAGCCCGCCACTGTGGCTGCCGATTCAACAAAAGCAGCTACTGCTGCGGTTGTAGCACCGGTTAAAGCAAAAATTTAAACCAACTAGCGGTATAGTCCGTTGTAACCTATAGCGAATCAGTCCGAATTATGAGTGAAGTATTGTTGAATCCGCAGGTAGCAGAAATTGGGCACGACGACGCCCATCACGGCCACCACCACGAAGAAGGTTTCGTGTCGAAGTATATCTTCAGCATGGACCACAAAACCATCTCTAAGCAATTCCTCATCACAGGTATTGTTTGGGCGATTATCGGTGGTTTGTTCTCCGTGTTCTTCCGTATGCAGTTGGCTTACCCCGATCAGAGTTTTCCCTGGATGGAAGACCTGCTGGGCCGTTGGGCCGAAGGCGGTCGCATCAAGCCCGAGTTTTACTATGCTTTGGTAACCATGCACGGTACCGTACTGGTATTCTTCGTGTTGACTGCCGGCTTGAGCGGTACTTTTTCTAACCTGCTTATTCCGCTGCAGATTGGTGCCCGCGACATGGCCAGCCCCATGCTGAACATGCTGAGCTACTGGTTCTTCTTCCTGGCCAGCGTCATCATGTTGTCTTCGCTGTTTATCCAAACTGGTCCGTTTAGCGGTGGTTGGACTGCGTACCCGCCTTTGAGTGCCATTGGAGACATGAGCCCCGGCTCTAAGCTGGGTGTAGATCTCTGGATCACCAGCATGGCGATGTTCGTAGTATCGTCGCTGCTGGGTGGCCTGAACTACATCGCAACCGTATTGAACATGCGCACCAAGGGCATGAGCATGACCCGCCTGCCTTTGACGATCTGGGCATTCTTCTTCACAGCTGTCCTGGGTGTATTGAGCTTCCCGGTGCTGTTCAGCGGTTTCATTTTGCTGCTGTTCGACCGCAATCTGGGTACCAGCTTCTACCTGAGCGAAATATTTGTACAAACCACGCAAACAGCGCTGCCCAACGAAGGTGGTTCAGCTATCCTGTACCAGCACTTGTTCTGGTTCCTGGGTCACCCCGAGGTATATATCATCCTGTTGCCAGCCATGGGTATGGCTTCGGAGATCATTTCGACCAATGCCCGTAAGCCAATCTTCGGCTACATGGCCATGGTTGGATCGCTCTTCGCCATTGCCATCCTCGCCTTCCTGGTTTGGGCTCACCACATGTTCGTTACCGGCCTCAATCCGTTCCTTGGTGCGTTCTTCGTACTGCTGACGCTGTTGATCGCCGTTCCTTCGGCCATCAAAGTGTTCAACTGGCTGACGACCATCTGGCGTGGTAACATCCGCTTCACGCCAGCCATGCTGTTTGCACTTGGCTTTGTGAGCCTGTTCATCAGCGGTGGTTTGACCGGTATCTTCCTTGGTAACTCAGCTTTGGATATCCACCTGCACGACACCTATTTCGTGATCGCCCACTTCCACATTGTAATGGGCGTGGCCAGCTTCTTTGGCATGTTTGCCGGTGTGTACCATTGGTTCCCCAAAATGTTTGGTCGCTACCTCAACAACACGCTGGGCTACATCCACTTCTGGGGTACTATCGTTTGCGCTTACGTGATTTTCTGGCCTATGCACTACACTGGCTTGGCCGGTATGCCTCGTCGCTACTACGATTACTCACAGTGGCAGTCGTTCAAGCAGTTTGGCGACCTGAACGTAGTGATCACTATCGCCGCCATCATCAGCTTCATGCTGCAGTTGGTATTCGTGTTCAACTTCTTCTATAGCATCTTCAAGGGCCGTCGTCTCACTACGCAAAACCCCTGGGGTTCTACCACGCTGGAGTGGACTACACCTATCAATGCAGGACACGGCAACTGGCCTGGAGAAATTCCTGAAGTACACCGTTGGGCTTATGACTATGGTAAGGACGGCAAGGAATTCATCCCGCAGACTGTGCCCGTAGGTGCCGACGAATCGAAGCACTGATCAGCTTAGAATATTTTCAGAAAATGGCCCCGTTTACCACGGGGCTATTTTTTTGCAGGTACCTTTGCGCCACTTTTCACCAGCTTGCATCGGCCATGGCATTGGGCTCCAAAATCAAAGACTATTTACAGCTTATCAAGTTTACGCTCAACATCACAGTGGTGTTTTCGAGTGTGGTAAGCTATCTGTTGGTACCCAATGTCGACTTCAACTTTAAGATGGTGATGCTACTCAGCATTGCCGGCTTGCTGATTACCGGCAGCGCCAACGCTATCAACCAGATCTACGAGAAGGATTCGGACGCTGTGATGGCCCGTACCGGCAAGCGGCCAATTGCTGCCGGCCGCATGAGCGTAGCCGAGGCATGGTTGTTTGTGGTATTGGCAGGCGGGCTGGGCTGCTGGATCATGTGGTATTTCTTCAACCTGGAGAGTGCCCTGCTGTCGCTGCTGAGTTTGTTTGTTTATGGCTTTGTATACACGCCACTCAAGAAAGTGAGTGCTATATCAGTATTGATTGGCGGATTCCCCGGCGCTTTTCCCTGCCTGATAGGTTGGGTGGCCGGCGCTGATGCTTTCACTGCAGGGGGCTGGGTGTTGTTTGCTATCCAGTTCATTTGGCAGTTCCCGCACTTTTGGGCCATTGCCTGGGTAGCACACCGCGATTACACCAAGGCCGGCTTCAAGCTACTACCCAATCAAAATGAGCCAACCCGCAACACTGCATTGCAGGCCATTGGTTATGCATTGCTGATGTTGCCGCTTGGTTTTTTGCCGAACCTCGTAGGCATGACCGGTGTTTACAGCATGTGGTTTTTGCTGGCCGCCAATATCGCCATGATCATTCAGTGTATACGCTTGTACAAAGACATGGATGTGAAAGCCGCCCGACGGGTGATGTTCAGCAGCTATATCTATTTGCCGGTGGTGCTGATAAGCCTGCTGGCCGATAAACTTTAACACTGGCCCGGCTGGCCGCCAGCCCACATAAAATGCAGCGAAGTATGATGACAGAAAACAAGAAGATTCACCCCTATAAGTTCACGCTGTGGGTGGCCATGGGTAGTATTGTGATGATGTTTGCGGGATTGACGAGTGCCTACATCGTCAAGCGCAATCAGCCCAACTGGCAGGGGTTTGAACTGCCGGCCATATTCACTTACAGCACGGTTTTCATCCTGCTCAGCAGTGTCACCATCCAGTTGGCGCTCCGCAATTTCAGGCAGCGCCGCATGCAGGTGTATCGCCAGCTCATGATTGTGACGGCGGTGCTAGGCGCAGCATTCATTGCCATGCAGTGGACTGGTTTTCTGCAGCTGGAGGCAGCCAACATCAAAATCATTAGGCAGGGTAGCAATGTGTCTGCTTCTTTTTTGGGGGTAATAGCCGGCCTGCACCTGCTGCACGTGCTGGGTGGCATTGTGGCGCTGGTAGCCATGATGATTCGTGCCTTTAGAAGCCGCACCAAGAACTACAGTGCCGTACCGGTGGAGGTGATGAGTCAATACTGGCACTTCGTCGATTTTCTGTGGATTTACCTGTTCGTTTTCCTGAATTGGATCAGTTGATAATCAATAGTTATGGAAGGAAACAGTGCATTGTGCTGTTGCTTTGCCAAAGGCAAATTTTCTTTTGACCGTTCCATGACTTTTTAAAGCCCGTCCGCTTATTTTTGCGACGTTCGAAAAATTAGTATCAGAAGCTTATGGCAACAGCAGCGGTTCCTGCAGGCACCAAATGGTGGAATGGTGGCAAAAGCCCCTTCAACCTGAGTTATGGCAAGATGATGATGTGGTACTTCCTGATGAGTGACGCCTTTACGTTTGGTGCGTTTCTGATCAGCTACGGTACTATCCGATTCAGCGTCAACTTTTGGCCCGACCCCAACCACGTATTCGATTCTGCTCCTTTCATCCATGGCGGTGCGCCCCTGGTGTTTGTGAGCATCATGACATTTATCCTCATCATCAGCTCGGTTACCATGGTGCTGGCAGTGCATGCCGGCCACAACATGGACCGTAAGCGGGTGGAGAAATACATGCTGTGGACCATCGTTGGTGGTTTGGCGTTTCTGGGTTGCCAGGCATGGGAGTGGACCCACCTGATTACCGGTGGCCACGCTGTACTGCTGGAAAATGGCACACTGGATGTAGTGACCACCACCGTGACCAACAACCCCTGGGGTGCCGCTGTCGATCCGGCTGCTGCCCAGGCTGCACTGGCTGGTACGCCGCATGATCAGCTGGTGAACCTGGCTTCGCTGGCCATGGAGCATCATCACAATGCCGGCCAGCACTTTACTGCTGAGCAACTGGCAGCCATGAGCGATGCTGAACTGGTGAAGCTGGTAGACCTGCAGAACATAGCAGTAAGCACCACCGGCCCCCGTGCTTTTGGCGGTTACTTTTTTGGCATCACCGGTTTCCATGGCTTCCACGTATTCAGTGGCGTGGTTATCAATATTGTGATGTACATCAAAACCCGCCTCGGTCATTTCGACCAGCGTGGCCACTACGAAATGATTGAAAAATCGGGCCTGTACTGGCACTTTGTAGACCTCGTATGGGTGTTTGTATTCCTTTGCTTCTACCTCATCTAATGGGTAAGTGGTAATCGTTCTTCTCCATTCCTTTTCGAATTATCAACCTGATTTTATATGAGTCACGCTCCGGCTTCTTCCGAAATAAGCTTCCAGCAGCATCACGATGATGCCAGCTTCTACAAAACGGTCAAAAAGGTGACCATCATCCTCACCATTATCACCATCATTGAGTTGGGTCTTGGTTTGCTCATCTACAAGCTGGGCCACGGTAGTCCCGGTGCCATTTTGCTGATCAAGGGCATCGTTACCATTTTGTCGCTGGCCAAAGCCTTTTATATTACTTCTTACTTCATGCACCTGGGCGATGAAAT
>CANHEC010000068.1 GCA_947459455.1 Chitinophagaceae bacterium | reverse complement strand
ATGGAGCAAGGTAAGTGGTACGTGGGTGGCCAATGGCTTAGTAGGGAGTGCTGCCGAAAGCTACCGCGGATTGGCCGGCTACAAAAATCCAGCCGATAACAGCGTGGTGATGTTTGCTGCCCGCAGGGGCGGAAATGGTGGCAGCGGTGGTGGAGAACTGGTGACCCTGACTGATAATACAGGCTACAACGTCAATATTGGTACGCCAACGGTTACATTACTGGCAACAGCAGCCACCAATCAGGCTTTTCGTGGTGTGGCTATGGCTCCCTTGGCAGCAGTGGTGCCGGTTGATCTGCTATCATTCAGTGCCAGCAAAACAGGCCGTACGCATACCATTCAATGGACCACCGCACAAGAATTCGGCGCCAGCAAGTTTGTGGTAGAGCGCAGCACCGACGGTCGCAGTTTTACAGCCATCCAATCCGTAGGTGCAAAAGGAAGCGCCCTGTACAATGAGTATACTATAGTAGATAATAATCCCCTGGTCGGCAACAACATTTATCGCCTGCGAATGGTAGATAAGGACGGCAGCCAGCGCTTTAGCAAACTGGTGCGCTTGCAGAGCGGTGCACTACGCGGCTTCGGGGTATTTCCGAACCCCGTGGTGGGCAACGGTGGCAGCCTGCAGGTGCAGCACAAGCAAGCCGGTAAAGGAAGCACCATCGCCATCTACACAGCCGACGGCCGCCTGATGCTGCAGTACCCGGTGCCGGTAAACAGTACCCAAACCAGCCTGCCGCTGGAACGCCTCAAAGCAGGCAGCTATCGCCTGGTATACGCCGATCCGGCAGGCGAACGAGAAAGTACCCAACTTAATGTCCAATAGGGTTTTTCAGATCAAAAGAAAGCCTCCCTTCGGGGAGGTTTTTCTTATTTCAGACCAGATCGTAAAGTCGATAAAATGGCGGACAAGCAGCCCGTCAGGCATGCCAGAACGGGTTGCGCTTTTTGAAGAGGATGTAACGCTTCACGTTCATCCAAAACGCAACAACGAAATACAAAATGACGGGGCTGCCGAAGGTGAGGAAAGACAGGTAAATGAAATACAGCCGGATGCGGGAGGTGGCGATGCTGAACCGCTCCCCAATGGTGGTACATACGCCAAACAGGTTGTACTCAATCATTTTGCGCAATTCATTCATAGTGTCAGGTGTTAGTGGATAGGTTGAATACCAACAAAAACTGTTGAATCAACCGGCCGGGCGAATTTAAACAGTTTTCGATGACCAACCATTAACAATGGTTATAGAAAATTGTTGGCCCTCGGGCCGCTTCTCCTCCGCCACAAAGCTTCCCGTATTGTAAATTCGCCGCACTTCGGCCTTCGGGCCTTGTATGTCTTTCATTTTCAATCTTTCAATCCATACACTATGTTCGATCTTACCATGATCAAGGCGGTGTACGATCGCTTTCCCGGCCGGGTGGCTGCTGCCCGCAAAGCCGTTGGTCGCCCGCTGACGCTGACTGAAAAAATATTGTACGCCCACCTGTGGCAGGGCGATGCTACCGAAGCCTACGACCGCGGTAAAAGCTATGTAGACTTTGCCCCCGACCGCGTGGCCATGCAAGATGCTACTGCCCAAATGGCCCTGCTGCAGTTTATGCAGGCGGGCCGTACCAAAGTGGCCGTGCCCAGCACCGTACACTGCGATCACCTGATTGTGGCCAAAGACAACAGCAAAGTGGATCTGGAACGTGCTGTAAATGAAAGCAAAGAGGTGTATGATTTTCTGGCCTCAGTATCCAATAAGTACGGCATTGGCTTTTGGAAGCCGGGTGCCGGCATCATTCACCAGGTGGTGTTGGAAAACTATGCTTTCCCCGGTGGTATGATGATTGGCACCGATAGCCATACGGTGAACGCCGGCGGCCTTGGCATGATTGCCATTGGCGTAGGCGGTGCCGATGCCTGCGACGTAATGGCCGGCCTGCCCTGGGAACTGAAAATGCCCAAACTGATTGGCGTAAAGCTGACCGGCAAACTGAATGGCTGGACAGCGCCGAAAGACGTGATCCTGAAAGTAGCCGGCATTTTGACCGTAAAAGGCGGCACCGGCGCTGTGGTAGAGTACTTTGGCGAGGGCGCTACCGCCATGAGCTGCACCGGCAAAGGCACTATTTGCAACATGGGTGCCGAAATAGGTGCCACCACCAGCACGTTTGGCTACGATGCCAGCATGAGCCGCTACCTGCAGGCCACCGGCCGTGCCGATGTGGCTGCCCTGGCCGATAGCATAGCCGAACACCTGACCGGCGACGCCGAGGTGTATGCCAATCCTGAGCAATACTTTGACCAGGTAATAGAAATAAACCTGAGCGAACTGGAGCCCCACCTGAACGGCCCCTTCACGCCCGATCTGGCTACACCCATCAGCAAAATGAAGGAAGCCGCCGCTGCCAACGACTGGCCGACCAAAGTAGAAGTGGGCCTGATTGGCAGCTGCACCAACTCATCGTATGAAGACATTAGCCGGGCCGTAAGCCTGGCGAAGCAGGTAGCTGAAAAAGGCCTGAAAACAAAGGCAGAATTTACCATTACCCCCGGTTCAGAGCAGGTGCGCTACACCATTGAGCGGGATGGTTTCCTCGATACGTTTGCCCAGATTGGCGCTACTGTATTTGCCAATGCCTGCGGCCCCTGCATTGGTATGTGGGACCGGATGGGTGCTGAGAAGCAAGAGCGGAACACCATTGTGCACAGCTTCAACCGCAACTTTGCGAAGCGAGCCGATGGCAACCCCAATACACTGGCATTTGTTGCCAGTCCCGAATTGGTGACCGCCCTGGCCATCGCCGGCGACCTCACCTTTAACCCCCTGACCGATACATTGACCAACGAAAAGGGTGAGCAGGTGAAACTGGATCCGCCAACCGGCGACGAACTGCCCATTCGTGGCTTTGCCGTAGAAGATGCGGGCTACCAATCGCCGGCCGAAGACGGCAGCAGCGTGCAGGTAGCGGTGAGCCCCACCAGCAATCGTCTGCAGTTGCTCGATCCATTCCCGGCCTGGGAAGCCACCGACCTGAAAGGCCTGAAACTGTTGATCAAAGCCAAAGGCAAGTGCACCACCGACCACATCAGCATGGCTGGCCCGTGGCTGAAGTTTCGCGGTCACCTCGACAACATCAGCAACAACCTGCTGATTGGCGCTGTCAACTTCTTCAACGAAAAAACAGACAGTGTAAAGAACCAGCTGACCGGTGAATACGGCCCCGTACCGGCTACCCAGCGTGCCTACAAAGCAGCAGGCGTGGGCAGCATAGTAGTAGGCGACGAAAACTATGGCGAAGGCAGCAGCCGCGAACATGCCGCCATGGAACCCCGCCACCTGGGTGTGCGTGCCGTGCTGGTAAAAAGCTTTGCCCGCATTCACGAAACCAACCTGAAAAAGCAGGGCATGCTGGCACTCACTTTTGCCGACAAAGCTGACTACGATAAAATCCAGGAAGATGACAGCATCGATATTGTTGGCCTGACTGAGTTTGCCCCCGGCAAACCACTGACCCTGGTGGTAAACCATGCCGATGGCAGCAGCGATAGCATCAGTATAAACCACACGTACAACGAACAGCAAATTGAGTGGTTCAAGGCTGGCGCAGCGCTGAATATCATCAGGAAGCAGTTTGGTGCTTAAATAAGACCGAAAGTCCGGAAGACGGAAAGTCGGAAAGACTGGCAGTTGATAATCGAAAAATCCCGCTACCTAATTGGTGGCGGGATTTTTCGATTATACCGGATGATGATGCCAGCATCAGCTGCCATCTTCACAAAGCAGGAAGGCAAATGACGGAAAGCATGGTACATTTAAATCACAAAACTCAACAGCGTATGCTTTCGAGAATCCTGGCCTTTTTATGCTTCACCATATTGATAGCCGCCTGCCAGCCGCCCGCTGCCGAAAGGCTGGGTAGCCATTTGCCAGCCGCTGAAATATTGGGCAAACCCGGCTACACGGCCATTTCATTCGGCGGCTACCGACACGCCAGCCGGGACACTGTGCCCACCATTGCCGAACTGAAAGAAGACCTGGCCATTTTGCGTGCCATGGGCATTAAGGTATTGCGCACCTACAATACCCAACAGTTTGGCGAAACAGCAAATCTGCTGGAGGCCATCAAACAGATGAAAGACGCAGACCCAACATTTGAAATGTATGTGATGCTGGGTGCCTGGATCAACCGCAAGGATGCATTTACTGCCAATCCTGATCATACACAGGAAGATGCGGACAACAACAAAGCAGAAATAGATACGGCTGTCAGCATGGCCAATGCCTACCCCGATATTGTAAAAGTAATAGCCGTAGGCAACGAAGCGATGGTGCACTGGGCAGCCAGCTATTTTGTAGAGCCTGGCATCATCCTCAAATGGGTGAAGCACCTCCGGCAACTACGGGATGACAAAAAACTGCCCGCAGATATCTGGATTACCAGTTCGGACAACTTTGCATCCTGGGGCGGAGGAGATTCCAGCTATTTCAAACCCGACCTCGACTCGCTGATCAAAGCAGTGGACTACATTTCCATGCACACCTACCCTTTCCACGACTCACATTACAACCCGGCTTATTGGCAGGTTCCGGCGACTGAAAAATCGCTGCCCGCCACCCAACAAATCAGCGCTGCGATGGACCGGGCCGCCAACTATGCCAAAACGCAGTACCAATCTGTACAGGCGTATGTCAAACGGTTGGGCGTGAGCAAACCCATTCACATCGGCGAAACCGGCTGGGCCTCTGTAGACACGCACTTGTATGGCGCCGAAGGCTCGAAAGCCGCTGATGAATACAAGCAAAAACTATACTACGACCATCTGCGTGCCTGGACAGACAGTGCCGGCATTGCCTGCTTCTTTTTTGAAGCATTTGATGAGCCCTTGAAAGATGCCCGTAATGTAAATGGGTCCGAGAATCACTTTGGCCTCATCAACATACAGGGTGAAGCCAAATATGCGCTGTGGTCAATGGTTGATCAAGGTGTTTTCAAAGGGCTCACAAGAAATGGCCGCGCCATCGGTAAAACCTTTGGTGGCGATAGTACAGCACTATTGTCAAGCATTTTACCACCTGCTTTGGCAAAATAATCGCTGGCAGCCGAACACTGCTGCTGAAAGCAACTATAACCCTGCTGGTGGCCAAGTTGTTTTGGCCGGCATTTTGGGTACAGCCAGCATAGCTGGCAATCCCTGCAGTGATTGATTGTATTGGCAAAGAAAAGCCTGCCCCCATACAGGGACAGGCTTTATCGTTGGTGTGGATGAGCTGGATGCTAGAAAGGTTCTATTCGGACACCATCCAGGCGAGCATTCTTCAATACCCGGAACTCGCCCCGGAAAACTACTGGGTTGGCAATGACATTGCGGGTAACGCCACCACCATTCGGATAGCCACCCAGTATAACAGCCCCTACCTTGTCTACACGCCACAAGGCGCCGGCCGAAGGCGACTGGTATGTGCCACGTGCCACCAACACAGTAGGCGCACTGCCAATAGCACAGAGATTCAGATCGCTAAGTGCTGCCTGCAAAGTAGTATAGGCATTGGCCCAACTGGTACCGTCGTTGGTACCGGTGGCATTGGCATCTACATAGATGGTAGTCGGAAGCGATAGCGCCTGCCGCTCATAGGCACCCAAATCTACATTGGCTCCTACTATGCGGTTGGCGCCGGCCAAATCAGAATTGCTGAATGCCGCCGGCAGCACAGCATTCACACCAGCATTAATGGCGGGAGAGCAAGCTTGCAAACGCAGATCGCCCAGGTTTGCCAGCCCTATGGCCGGCTGAATCATGAACACCGGATCCGCAGTTGAAATATTCGTACCGGCAGCATAGCCTCCCTGCACAATCGAATTTGAAACAGCCGGTACAGATGCATTGACGCCAATACCAGAACTATTGCCCCAAAGAATGCTGTTTCTGATAATAGGCACTGGTGAGCCGAAGCTGTAAAAGCCGCCGCCGATGCCCGTTACCTGGTTGCCAGCAAACGTGCAGTTGATGAAAACAGGCGTCGAACTTTCGTTGTAAGCGCCGCCGCCAAATGCAGCCGTATTTCCAGCCAACACTGTATTGACTATTTGGGTCGAAGCGCCTTCATTGAAAACTCCTCCTCCATATTCTACCGCATTGTTGCCTGTCAATATGCAGTTGGCAATGGTGGGCGAACTCAACCGATTGAAGATGCCTCCACCTCTATTGCCCACGTAATCGCCTTTGTTGGCATTGCCGCCGGTGATGGTGAATCCATCGAGGACAGCGGTGCTATTCAATGCATTGTTGTTGTTGCGCACCACATTAAAAGAGTTGTCGGCGCGGTTGCCCGACACCCCAATGTCGCCACTCAGGATGGTTTGATTCACCCGCCAATTGCGCTGGCTCAGGGTGGTTTCGCCGCCGGCAAAGCCACCATAGATGGCCAGGTTGTTGCGCATCACAAAGGCCGAGTCGCGGTTGGTGTTGGCAGTAGGCCGGTAGGTACCACGGGCTACCCACACCTGCGATACGCCGGGTTGTGTGCTGTTCAGTGCCTGCTCCAGGCGGGTAAAGGCATTTTGCCAGCTCAATCCACTACCGGTGCCTGTTGCTTGTGCATTTACATACAACACAGGTGTAGCCACGGCTAGTATAGTAGCGGTTGCCGAGGCAGAATCGGTGCCTGTGCGGTAAGTGGCCCCCGGTACAATGCTTACTTGCACCGTGCGGCTTCCGCTGGTAAACGACTCCTGAACAGGTGTGAGGAAGACGACTACTTCTTGCTGGTTTGAATCGATATGGGCATAGGCTGGTAGTACACTAAAATCATTGAGCACCGGTAGTGTAGATACCAACGTACAGCTTGGCGGGTTGCGGCAGATAGAACGCTGAATGGTGTCGTACGACAGCCGATAGTTGGTGCCCTGAATACCGGTACCAGCCAAATTGAAGAACACACGGGTGGGCCGCTGAGTGCGCTCTCTCAATCGGAAACGGATTTCCATCCTACCGTTGGAGCCAGCCGATATTGAAGAGGGTGATATACTCACCGTAGCAATATTGGGCCCGGTGTATGGTAAAGATGCCAGCCTGTTCAGGGTAAACCAACCGACGTAGCTTGTTGTGTTGACATTCCCAGCCTCATCAGCAATATTTCGGGCTGACACACGGAAACTATCGGCTGCCTGCGGTATAGGTGCTGATGGCACCACCACCAGTCTGTTGCCAATAGGCACTACGCTGATGGGCAAAACAGTCATGACACCGTTTGTGAAACTTACCAACTCGACGGAGCCAGGCTGAAGACCAGCGATACTGATAGGCTCATTGTATGCAAATGAAATCTCGTCAGTCAAAGGATCATACAACCTGTTGGCAGGCATTGGGCGCCCCACCAATGCTGGCGCTGCACGATCTATGATACCAAAGGCACTGTTTGAGAAAATGATGGTTCCATTGCTGCAACGCAGTCGCAAACGGATTTCGTATGCGGTATCCGGCAAGCCGGCTACATTCCAATTTCGGGCAAACGTATCGGCCGTAATCAGCGAACGAGCTACTGAAAAGCCGGTAGTCCACTGGCTATTCGCCCGTAGCGACTTGTATTCAAGGCGAATTGAATCAACATTCGCCAAGGTATAGTCAGCTGCAACAATGGGTAGCTGATTATTGTTAGCGGCAGACACTCGCCATCCCTGAAGCGGTGTTCGCAAACGTATATTGCCACAAGCATTGGCATACGTGAATGAAACCTTAGCAGTGCTTATTGAATTTGGCACCCTGATATTATTCAGCTTACAATCATCAGAAAAGTAAAACTCCACATCAGGATAGGAGACTACTCCATCATTTCTATTAAACTTCGCAACTCGTATCGGCACGTCCAATACGCCACCTGCGGGTATGAAAATCTGAATACTGGTCCCCCTGATGTTTACACCATCCGATTCGATGATCAACCCAGAGCCGGTGCCTCCACCAGCCGATAGCCAATAGGGGCGAGTTTCATCACTCTCACTTCTATTAGCGAGGCGCAGCGTAAAGAAGTGTTCACCATTAGGATCAAGGTTTTCAAAACGCATATCGCCCGACAAAATTTGAGGTAAATCCCGCTGTTGCGCACCATTTTCCGGGGCGCAGCTGGCAGTACCGGCTACCAAATCGAAGACATGAGTACCGTACACACGATCTCTTTTAACATCTACTGAAAAGAAGTCGCCCGGATCATCGTCGTTCAACACAAACCCAACCGTGGTTTCAGACTCATTAGTAGTGGTGGTATCGTTACCCCAGGTTTCTTGTATGGAGATAAGTGGGCCACCCGATATCCCTACACCCGCTGCCCGGAATCCAAACTCGGCGGCAAAGTCCTGGGTT
>CANHEC010000067.1 GCA_947459455.1 Chitinophagaceae bacterium | reverse complement strand
ATCAAATAAAAACTGCTCCATGCGCTCCTGTAGCGAAACGGCTTCGGCTTCCGAAGGCTTGATCATCCAGACAATATCGCCCATTTTGTCAATGGTTTCGCTGGAGCAGCTGCTTACTCTTTGCAAAATATCCTGCTGGCCCGGCCCGGGTGTTGCGGTGGCCATCTGGCTTAGCATGTGGATGCTGCTTAGTGAGGAGCCTACCTCATCATGCAGGTCGGCAGCAATCTGGCTACGCAGTTGCATTTCGGCCACCCGCTTTTTCAAACGGTAGCGGCTGATGAATAACCCAATCCCCAGCACAGCCAGTCCCGAAAGTGCAAGGGCACCAATGGCCAGAAGGCGCTGACGCGAAAGTTGCTGTTCCTTGAGTTCATTGTTCTTGCTAAGCAACAAAATTTCCTTGTCCTTTTCCTGCACTTCCAAGGAGCTTTGCAGTGCTGCTACTTCTTTACTAAAGCGCTGCCGCGTTAAACTGTCGTTCAATGTTTTCTCGAGGCTCAGGTAATGAAAAGCACGGTCGTAGCGGCCCGTGCCGGCATAGGCGGTGGCGAGCTGGCTGCACGCTTCCTTCTTCCACAGCAGGTTGTTTTCCAGGCTGGCGAGCCGATAGGCCTCGGCTCCGGCAGCCACAGCATCAGCAAATTGCCGGCGTTGGTTGTAAAGCAGTGCCAGATACTGATAAGCAGTCGCCAGCTGAATGTTGTTGTTCTGCTGTTGCCCATAGCGCAGTGCCAGTAGCAACATGCGCTCCGCCTCTACCCACTGCTTTTGACCGATAAACACATCGCCGAGGTCGGCATAGTACACCGACAAATTTTTCAGGTCCTGCACACTGTCGGCCACTTGTATGGCCTTGCGGTAATACATTACCGCCGTTTGCCACTGGTTTTGTTGCCGGTAGATGTCGGCATAGTCGCTGTACACCTGTCCCACCATCTGGGCGTTGCCATCTTTCTGATACAGCTCCATGGCCTTTTGCAGATAAGTTAGGCTTTGCGAAAAATTGCTTTGTACGGCATAAATGTCTGAGATGATGTCGAAGATGCGGGCCAGCCGGTCGCTGCTGCCCGCCTGTTCGGCATAGGCAAGGGCGGTATCGCAGTACAGCAGTGCTTCTTTAAATCGCTCCAGGTTGCGGTGGTTATCGGCATGATTGAGATAAATCAATGCCAGCTGATTTGAATTGCCTGACAGTTTGCCATAAAAAATGGCAGTGTCGCCGTAGGTAATCGCCGAATCAAATAAAGCGAGGTAAGCATAGCCAGTTGATAAGTTGCTGTAGCACCTGGCAAGGCCTGACTGGTAATTGAGTTGCCTGGCCAGCTGTATGGCCTCTCGCCAGTAACCAATAGCGCCTTTCGGATTTTGGTGGGCCTGAGCAACACCAATTTTGCGGAGCAGATTCACTTTGTTGGTGTCATCTGAAGCATTTTTCAGTTGGCTCAAAAGACTGTCCGCAATATCCTGCGCATCAAGGTTGGCGGACAGGGCAAGCAGGAAAATCGTTTTTAGTAGGCGCATTTGTGCCAAAATACGACATAGCCGGGTTTTGGGGAGCTGCCTGAGCTGGAAGGTTGCCGACGATGGGACGCTTGATAGCCACTGCTAATGAGGGGACCAGCGGCGACGCTAAATACCTTGCCGAAGACGTACAGCCCCCGGCCGAGCCGGGCCCGGGCAGCAGCCAGCTATGGATTAACCGAGACGCTAATAGCGAACGCCGCGAAGAGCCCTGACCCCACCGGCTACCGCTGGTACAGCGGCGGTTGGGCCACGTGCCCCCGTTCCCTACCTTTACCGCCCCCAAAAAAGCAGGGCTGACAGTTTGGCCGACCGGCCGCTTGGCGCATGATTTTTGGGCACCTCACAGCAATCAAAGGCCCCTGTGGCACTCAATAGACCATTATGTTCAATTTTTTGACCAAGATTTTCGGCGGCAGCAAGAGCGAAAAGGATGTGAAGGCCATCCAGCCGTTGGTAGAAAAAATCAACCAGTTTTTTGCCCAATGCCAAAGCCTGACCAATGATGAGCTGCGGCAGCAAACACAAGTGTTCAGGGCCCGCATTAAGCAAACCCTGACTGCCATAGACGCTGAGATAGCCGAACGCCGCCAGGCAGCCGATGCCCTGACGCCCGACCAACTGACGGAGAAAGATGACATTTACCGCGAAATAGATGGCCTCATCAAAGACCGCGACAAGCAGATAGAAACGGTGTTGATGGAGATTCTGCCCGAAGCTTTTGCCACCATCAAGGAAGCGGCCCGTCGCTTTAAAGAAAATGCTACCCTGCAAGCCACTGCTACCGAGCTGGACCGCGAACTGGCCGGCCGTGGCAAGGCGCATATCAGCATCGTGGGCGATCAATCCATTTTTAAAAACAGCTGGATAGCCGCCGGCAACGAAGTGACCTGGAACATGGTACACTACGATGTGCAGCTGATAGGCGGTATTGTACTGCACCAGGGCAAAATATCGGAAATGGCCACCGGTGAAGGTAAAACCCTGGTGAGCACCCTGCCGGCCTACCTGAATGCGCTGGCTGGCGAAGGCGTACACATTGTAACCGTGAACGACTACCTGGCCCGCCGCGATAGCGAGTGGAATGGCCCCTTGTTTGAGTGGCTCGGCATTACTGTAGACTGTATCGACAAGCACCAGCCCAACAGCGAAGAACGCCGCCGGGCTTATCTGGCCGATATCACCTATGGCACCAACAACGAATTTGGCTTCGACTACCTGCGTGACAACATGGTGCACAGCCCCGAAGAGATGGTGCAGCGCAAGCACCACTACGCCATGGTGGATGAGGTGGATAGTGTATTGATAGACGATGCCCGTACACCGCTCATCATCAGCGGCCCGGTGCCCAAAGGCGACGATCAGCAGTTCCACATTTTGAAGCCCCGCGTAGCACAGCTGGTGGAGCAGCAGCGCAAGGTGGTGAACAACTACCTGATAGAAGCCAAAAAGAAGTTTGCCGAGAACAACGACGACCCGAAAGATGGCGGTCTGGCCCTGATGCGGTCGTACCGTGGCTTGCCCAAAAGTGGCGCCCTCATCAAGTTTTTGAGTGAGCCCGGCATCAAGGTGAAACTGCAGCGCATCGAAAACTACTACCTGGCCGATCAGCAAAAGGAAATGCCCAAGGTAGACGAGGGCCTGTTCTTTTACATTGATGAAAAAAACAACCAGGTAGACCTGACCGATCAAGGTCTTCAGTTCATTACCGGCAATTCAGAAGACCCCGAGTTTTTTGTACTGCCCGATCTGAGCGTGAAGCTGGCAGCCATTGAAAAGGCCGACAAAACGGCTGATGAAAAGCTGCAGGCCAAGGAGCAATTGCTGAATGAGTATTCCATCAAAGCCGATCGTATTCACACCGTGCAGCAGCTGCTGAAAGCGTACACCCTGTTTGAAAAGGACGAGGAATACGTGGTGATGGATGGCCAGGTGAAAATAGTAGACGAGCAAACCGGCCGTATACTGGAAGGACGCCGCTACAGCGATGGCCTGCACCAGGCTATTGAAGCCAAGGAAAACGTGAAGATTGAAGCCGCCACGCAAACCTATGCCACCATTACCCTGCAAAACTACTTCCGCATGTACCACAAGCTGGCCGGTATGACCGGTACGGCCGAAACAGAAGCGGGTGAGTTTTGGGACATCTACAAGCTGGATGTGGTGAGCATTCCCACCAACGTGAAGGCCATCAGGAAAGACGAAGAAGACCTGGTGTACAAAACGAAGCGGGAGAAGTTTGGCGCGGTGATAGAAGAGATAGAAAAGCTGCGGGCTGCGGGCCGCCCCATCCTGGTAGGTACTACCGATGTGGCCGTGAGCGAACTGCTGAGCCGCATGCTCACGCAAAAGAAGATTCAGCACAACGTACTGAACGCCAAGCAGCACGCCCGTGAAGCCCAGATAGTAGCCGAAGCAGGTATAGCCGGCAATGTGACCATTGCTACCAACATGGCCGGTCGTGGTACCGACATTAAGCTGGGGCCCGGCGTACGCGAAGCAGGTGGCCTGGCCATCATTGGTACCGAGCGGCACGATAGCCGCCGGGTAGACCGCCAGCTGCGTGGCCGTGCCGGCCGCCAGGGCGATCCCGGTTCATCGCAGTTTTATGTGAGCCTCGAAGACGACCTGATGCGCATGTTTGGCAGCGACCGCATCGCCAGCCTCATGGACCGCATGGGCTATAAAGAAGGCGAGGTGATCCAGCACAGCATGATCACCAAAAGCATCGAGCGGGCTCAAAAGAAAGTAGAGGAAAACAACTTTGGCATCCGGAAGCGCCTGCTGGAGTACGATGACGTGATGAACAAGCAGCGGACGGTGATTTACACCCGCCGCCGCCACGCCCTGTTTGGCGAACGCCTGGCACTCGATATCGACAATGCCTTCTTCAATGTGGCCAACGATACGGTGGTCAACTTCAAGGAGCAGAACGATTACGAAGGCTTTAAGCTGGCCGTGATTATGAACCTGGCGCTGGATACGCAAATCAGCCAGCAGGAGTTTGAGAAAGAAAACGAGAAGCAGCTGGCCGAACGACTGTACCACGAAGCCATGACCGGCTACAAGCGTAAGAATGACGAAATAGCCAGGCAGGCTTTGCCGGTGTTCCAAAACATACGGCAGCAGCAGGGCAGCCATATTGTGAATGTGGTAGTACCCTTTACCGATGGCCGCAAGCACATGCAGGTGCTGGCCAATTTGGATAAAACGGTGCAAACCGGTGGCCACGAACTGGTATCGGCCATGGAACGCAACGTGACCCTGGGCCTGATAGATGATAGCTGGAAAGAGCACCTGCGGGCCATGGACGACCTGAAGCAGAGTGTACAAACTGCCAGCTACGAGCAAAAGGATCCGCTGGTGATTTACAAGATCGAAGCATTCAACCTGTTTGCCCGCATGGAAAGCGAGCTGAACAAGGAGTTGGTGCAGTTTTTGTGCCACGCCGGTATACCGGTAGAGCAGGAGCAGGACATCCGCGAGGGCCGCGAACAAAAAACCGACCTGAGCAAACTGCGGGAGCAAAAAACCGAGCTGGATAGCCGTGGGGTAGAAGAGATACCGCAGGGCAATGATTACCACGATCCATCGGCCGCTGCCGTAAAGCAACAGCCGGTAGTGGTGGGCCCCAAAATTGGGCGAAACGATCCCTGCCCCTGTGGCAGCGGCAAAAAGTACAAGCAGTGCCACGGGCGTGATGTGTAACACAACCGACCGCTGACCATAGCAGCGCCAGCAGGCTTTACCGCCGGCTGGCGCTGTTTTTTTTGCGTAGCCATCGCTGGCTGCTCACACACTGCGTAATTCGTTTGAAGTGTGTTTTTCGGTTCCTCTATTTTCGCAGTATGCTTTCCCGCCTGTCTATTAAAAACTACGCCATTATTGAGTCGTTGGACGTGGCTTTTCAGCCGGGGCTCAATATCATTACGGGCGAAACCGGCGCTGGTAAAAGTATACTCATGGGCGCCCTGGGCCTGGTATTGGGCGACCGGGCCGATTCGGCCGTCTTGTTTTCGGCAGCCGACAAATGCGTGGTAGAAGCCAGCTTTGTGCCCACCGATGCGGCTGCCCTGCGGGCCCTGCTGGCAGCGCATGAGCTGGATGAAGAAGAGCAATTGATTGTGCGCCGCGAAATAGCCGCCAATGGCAAAAGCCGCAGCTTTATAAACGATACACCGGTGACGCTGCAGGTGCTGCGTCGCTTTACTGGTTCGCTGGTCGATCTGCACCGCCAGTTTGATACCCTCGAGCTGGGCGAAGACGATTTTCAACGGGGCGTACTGGATGCGCTGGCAGGCAATGCTGAGCTGTTGCAAACCTATAGCAGCATTTACCAGGCATGGCACAGCAGCCAGCAGCAGCTACAGGCCCTGCAGCAGCTGAAGGCGCAGGCTGGCAAAGAGCTGGACTATCATCGCTTTTTGCACGACGAACTGGCCGAAGCCAATTTTGGGCCCGACGAAATAGAAAATGCCGAAGCCGAATATGAATGGCAGGCCAATGCAGGGCAGGTAAAGCAAACCCTGAGCGGTGCCGCCGAGCAACTGCTGAATGGCGACAACCCGGTGGTGCCGCAGCTGAAAGCCGTGCTGCAGCAGCTGCAACAACTAAAATCGAAGCCGCCGGAGCTGGACCCGCAACTGGAGCGCCTGCAGGCGGCCTATGTAGAGGTAAAAGACATAGCCGACGAACTGGAAGCCCTGGCCGATAAAGTGAGTCTGGATGAAGAGCGGCTGATGGTATTGCAGGAGCGCATAAATCTGGGCAATAAACTGCTGAAAAAGCATGGTGTGCAAACAACAGCGCAACTACTGGCGCTGCAGCAGGAGCTGAGCGAAAAGCTGCAGCAGGTACTGCAGGCCGATGATGACATAGCGGCCTTGGAAAAACAGGTGGCACAGCAACTGAGCCGCTTGCTGCAAACGGGCCAGCAGCTGAGCAAGCGCCGCCAGTCGGTGCTGAAAAATTTTGAGACACAGGTACTGGAGCTGCTGCAACAAGTAGGCATGCCCAATGCCCGGCTGAAGGTGCAGCTATCGGCGCTGGCTACGCCGGCCCCACATGGTACCGATGAGGTGCAAATGCTGTTTGATGCCAACAAGAGCAACCGGTTTGAGCCGATAGGCAAAGTAGCCAGTGGTGGCGAGCTGAGCCGGCTGATGCTGAGCATCAAAAGCCTGGTGGCCAGCAGCATGCAAATGCCCACCCTCATTTTCGATGAAATTGATACCGGCATCAGTGGTGAGGCAGCCCGGCAGGTGGGTATTATTATGAAAGGCATGGCTGGCAAACACCAGCTGCTCACCATTACGCATCAGCCGCAAATAGCCGCCCGTGCCGATGCTCATTTTTTTGTGTACAAGCAGGAAGAGAAAGGCAAGGTGCGCACCGGTATACGCCTGCTGGACCAGGAGCAGCGGGTAGAAGCCGTGGCCCACATGCTCAGCGGCAATCAGCAAACAGAAGCATCGAGAAACATAGCCCGTGAAATGATGGCTGCGGTGTAACGCCGCATTTTTTACAAAAACCGACCACGCATGGCTAAGCTGGCAAAGCGCCAATGGGTACCCGTATTGTTGGCCCTGCTGACGGCAGCCGGCCTGGGCCAGTGGCGTGGCGATGCCTGGGAGGAACCTGTGCGGCAGGCACTGTTTCGCCTGCGGGGCGATAGTGTGCCGTCTTTTGCAACCGACTACGTAGATGCGGCTGGTATTCCCTACGTGTATTATGCGCAGGAAAACGGCATTGCACCGGGCTACCAATACAATGCCACCATTGTTTGCAATTATGCGCTGGCCTACACCGATTCGTTGCGCCGCCAGCCTGCCGATACCGCCTTGCAGGGCAAGCTACAACGCTGCGTACGCTGGCTGCAGCAGCAGCTGGCCGGCCAGGGCGACACCACCATTTTTTACTTTCGCTGGCAGCAGGCATGGTACCCGCAGGTGGGGGTGCCTTACACAAGCGGCATGACCTCCGGCCTCGCCATGCAGGTGCTGGCCCGGGCCGATTCGCTGTTGGGCCTGCCCGAAGCGGCCCTTACTTGCCGGCGCTTGTTGCGTGGTTTTTTTGTGCCAAGGCAGCAGGGCGGTTTTAGTATACAGCAGGCTATGGGCTGGTGGTACGAAGAACTGGCAGATACGAGCGGACCGACGCCCCGCATACTTGATGGACACATTTTTGCCCTGCAGGGATTGCATGCAGCCCGCCACCTGTTGCCGGCCGATAGTGTGGCCACGGTATGGAACAATGGCCTGGCGGCGCTGAAGGCTGCATTGCCTGCGTACGATGCAGGCAATGGCCGCATGTACTACGATGCGCAGGGCAAGCTGGCAGATAACAAATACCGACGCACCCTTACCAATCAAATGGCCTGGCTGTTTGCCCAAACCGGCGATCCGTTTTTTGAACAGTACTACCGCCGCTGGAATGCCCCGCTGGCACGGCCCTATGTGTGGCGCACTGTGACCGATACCAATAAATCGGGGCTGCTGCTGCTGGCACTACTGGCGGCTGGCGCCTGGCTTTGCATTTCGTTTTTGGCCCGCCTATGGCCCAAAAGCAAGCAGGCCCGATAAATCGGGCCTGCTGGAAAACTGAGGTGCAAGTGAAGAGGGCTTATCAGCGGAGTGTGATTTCTTTGGTAACACCACCTTTAGTAATGGTAGCCTTGTTGTCGCAAGTGCCATTGCCAAAGTTCAATACTGCTTCTACGTTGTTCACGGTTATTTTTACAATGCCTTTGTCTATCCAGCGGCAGGTGAACGCTTTGTGAAGCGGCTCGGCAATAACGCGGCTCCAGGTCACCACATTACCATTGCGGCTGCGTTCGCCACGGGCACCGCCGGTAATGGTCCACTCATCATCGCGGGGGAATCCAGGAGT
>CANHEC010000066.1 GCA_947459455.1 Chitinophagaceae bacterium | reverse complement strand
TGAAGAAGTACATGCAGGAACGTGGCTACCAACTGGTACCCAAATCATCCAACCCCGAACTCGGCCTTCAGATCAGCCGCATTGTACGCACCAGCACCGGCATAGTAGACTGGGGTGGCTGGTGGAATAACGGCTGGGGTACCGGCTTTTGGGGACCTGGCTGGGGCTGGGGACCTGGCCCCGGCTGGTGGGGTGGCGGCGTCAGCCTGTATCAGGTTCGCGAAGGCATGCTATCGATGGATATGGTAGACATTAAAAATGCGCCCGCTAATGGCAACCAACTCCGCATCATCTGGAATGGCCTGATCCGCGGCGAAGGCATTTTTAATGCCAGCACGGCCGATAGCCAAACCAAACAATTGTTCGATCAGTCGCCTTATATCCGCCGCTGATGCAGCTCATTCTTCTGCCCCCCACCAAAAACGATGAACCAATGAGAACGCAAGCAAGATACTGGACAGCCTGCCTGGCCCTGATACTAAGCCTGAGTGCCGCCGGCCAGCCACTGAAAAAAGACGTAAACCTGACGCTTTGGTACAGCTATGGCATGCCTACCGGTACCTTCAAAAGCGACTTCATAGACCGCAGCAGTCCCCGCGGCGTAGCCATTGATTTGATGTGGCATGTAAATACCCAACTTTCCATGGGGGCCAGTGTAGCCTACCAGGATTTTTATCAGAAATACCCACGAGCTACCTACCGCACCACCGATGGTTCAGACCTATCGGCCGTGCTCAGCCATTCGGTGCAAACCACCCCCATTCTTTTCAAGGTGCGCTATTCGCCGCTGGAAGGAAAAGGACCCGGGTATGAAAAAATGGAAAAGGGGCAGCGCCGACCGTTTATTTTGCTCCCTTATGGCAGCCTGGCCGCAGGTGGCAATTTGGTGCAGTTTGAGCAACTGCTGGGGGTCTTTAGCAACCAAAGCGACATCAACTTTGCTTTTGCCGCTCATGCAGCCCTCGGCGCTAAAATGCCCTTTGGCCAATACCGGCAGCATGCCGTGATGCTGGAAGCAGGATACCACCTGATGCCTTACAATAAATTCGGCATTAGCCAGCTGAACCAGTTGAACCTGCGCACGGGCATACTGCTGGAACTGCGTTAGGCGGGCCAGCCTCCCACTCAGTTCAGCTGCGGATCAATGGGGTAATGAATGATTTGGTGAAAAGGCTCTTCCAGTTGGCGTACAGCTACTTTCCACACCTCTGCGGGTTCGGGGTGAAACACAAGGGCCGCTGAACCATTTGCTGTGAGCCAACTTTTTTCTTCCATTTCGCCAGCCAATTGGCCCTCGCTCCAGCCGCTATAGCCCAAAAAGAAGCGGATTTTATCGAGGTCCAGCTGCTGCGCATTTATCAAATCAAGAATCTTTCGAAAATCGCCTCCCCAGTACACGCCGGGTATTACCTCGGCCGATTCTTCGTACAAGGCAGGTATATCGTGTATGAAGTGCAGTGTGTCGGGCTGAACCGGCCCGCCGTAGTAAACGGGTATTGATTCGCCCGGCAGATCAGGAATGAATTCATTCAACCGCTGCTCAAAGCGCCTGTTAAGCACAAATCCGAAGCTCCCCTGCTCGTTGTGCTCACACAAAAACACGGCTGTCCGCATGAAATTGGGATCCTTTAAGAAAGGATCGGAAATCAACACTACGCCTGGTGCCGGATCAATCATACGATCAAAGTAGGCGAATCTGGCGGAAATTCAAAACCGCTTTGCAAAGCATGGCCGGGGCCATTATCACGTTAAAAAAGGCGAAGGGTAAGTGCCGTGCCATGTGCGAACCGCTACTTTTGTTGCACTTTGCTCCGCACCTATGTCGCTCAAAAAGCTGTTGCCGCTCATTCTTGTCCTCATCACCGTATCGCTGGTGGGCACTATTTACATGCAGTACAATCGCCTGCAAAACCTGCTGATCATTAAAGAAGAGCAGCTGTACGAACGGATTGCGCAAAGCATTGACCAGGTAGCCAACGATATCAGCAACAGCAGCCCCCGATCACTCAGCCTGCGCCAGCGCCGGCGTTCGCCGCTCAACCTGGGCAATAACCTGATGAGCACCGAGCTGATGCCGCCGCAGTTGGTAGCCGAACGCTTCACCCAATTTGAAATACGGGAAAAACTGGACGCCGCTTTCAAGCGAAACAAAGTGCAGCTGAAGCAGTACGAGTTTGCCGTCACCAACAACCTGAACCTGCTGAGCTACGAGATGTATTCGCCTGGCTTTTTGGCCAGCCTGGCCGACACAATAGCCAACAAGCAATGGGTGTATCTGCTGGAACCACCAGCCGGCACCTGGGCCGAGGGACTGGCCCCCTACGAAAGTGTCATCGTCATAGTGCCCGACTTCAGCAATCTTGTTTTCAGTCAGTCTTATTTCGAGTTGATTGCTTCGGTTGTGTTTATCCTGTTCATCATGTTTGCGTTTTTGCTCACGGTGCGTACCATGCTGAACCAGCGCAAGTTGAGTGAGATCAAGAGTGATTTCATCAACAACATGACACACGAGTTTAAAACACCTTTAGCTACGATATCGCTGGCAGTAGATGCTTTAGCCAATGAAAAAGTACTCAGGGATGAAAGCAAGCTGCAGTATTTCCGCAACATCATCAAAGATGAAAACAAGCGGATGAACAAACATGTGGAGACCATTTTGCAAGCTGCCAGCCTCGAAAAACAAGAGCTGACACTAAACAAGAAAAAATGCAGCGCCCATGAAATAGTGCAGCATGTGGTAGACAACTATAAGCTGGTGCTACAGGAAAAACAAGGTCATGCTACATTACAACTGAACGCAAGACATGATGAAGTGTTTGTAGACGAGCAACACTTTACCAATCTGGTCAATAATCTGATTGACAACGCTATCAAATACTCGAAAGAGCAACCAGAACTCACCATTACCACCCATAGCTCGCCGCGGTATTTTGTTTTACGGGTAGATGATCGCGGCATTGGCATGAGTAAGGAAACAGTGAAGCGCATCTTCGAAAAGTTTTACCGTGCCCATACTGGCAACATTCACAACGTGAAAGGATTTGGCCTTGGGATGACCTATGTAAAAAATATAGTTGATGCCCACAAAGGACGCATCAAGGTAGAGAGCGTACTGGGCAAGGGATCAAGCTTTGTAGTGGAAATTCCGCTGGCAAAAGGCTGAGAATAGCCAATTTGATAAAGGTCAAAAAAGCTGCAGACGGCCGAAAAAACCATTGTTAAAACATTGTTTTTCGGCAGGTGCATACTACATTCATCCGACGCTTTGCCAACTCACCTCTCATTGCTCTCACTTTCCAAGACGCAATTCTCCCCCCAAAACCTTTAAAGGATCCAGACATTGTTCACCAAAAACTCAATCAAGAGTGATGGCTGTTATGTGTACTCATCCTTTGTGGGCCGAAACCAGCCTCCCGCTTACATTGCCGGAGGTAAACTGTAATGCTACATTGACCTACCAGATCATTTCAAGGGTAGGCCAAATCATCCGCCAGGGCAGCTTCCGTGGCGGCTACGTGTACATTTCCACCCGCATGCTGCCCAAGGGTCAGCAGTTTTTGCTGCGCATCGTTTGCAATGACGATGTGCTGCATGAAGGGCATTTTGAAACCCTGCGGGAAAGCTAAGGCAGCAGCAAACTGCTATCGCCATAGCTCAAAAAACGAAATTCATTATCGAGGGCGTACTGGTACACCTCTTGCCAGCCCGTACCCACCAGAGCAGCTACCAGCAGCAGCAGGGTGCTTTGTGGTTGGTGAAAATTAGTAATGAGCCCCTTGCAGAGCCCGAACTGATAGCCCGGCGCAATGATGATCTGCGTTTTTATGATGAGCCGTTTCCTGTTATTCTTTTCCAGCCAGGCATGCAGGGCCTGCAGTGCTTGCTGCGGCGGCAGGGCCACCTTTTGAAGATGGTCGTACACCTCCCACTGTTGTATTTCCAGTTCAGCCAGGCTGATATCGGGTTGGTGCGCTGCCTTTACCCCCATCCAATACAAACTTTCCAGTGTACGCATGCTGGTGGTGCCCACCGGAATAATGCAGCTGGCTGCTGCCAATTGTGGCAGCATCTCTGCCGGCACATCCAAAAATTCAGCATGCATTTCGTGCCCCTGCATGGTATCGGCCTTTACCGGCTTGAAAGTACCGGCCCCCACGTGAAGGGTCACAAATGCCTGCTCAATGCCGGCGTTGGTAAGCCCTTGCATCACGGCTGGGGTAAAATGAAGACCGGCCGTTGGCGCTGCCACACTTCCATCATTTTTGGCATAGACTGTTTGGTAGCGTTCGGCATCACTGGCTTCGGCCTGCCGCTGCAGGTAGGGTGGTATGGGCATTTCGCCCAGCAGGTGCAGCACCTGTGCAAAAGGCCAATCGGCCGGCGCCCAGCTGAGCTGTATTACAAAGCAGTCACTGCGCCGTTCCTCCATTCGAGCCTCCATCAGCACCGTACTACCTTCATATAGCAGCTGCTTTTGCAGCACCATACCCGGCTTCCACTTGCTGGCCCCGCCTACCATGCATTTGTACCGAATGCTACCGCAGGCATTCATGGCGGTGGTAATATCGGCATACTCTTCATGAGGCTCTAACGCAAAAATCTCTATCAAACCGCCGGTGGGCTTTTCAAACAACAAGCGTGCCTCCACCACCCTGCTATTATTAAACACCAGGGTGCTATTGGCTGGCAGCAAGCCGGGCAATTGACTGAAAACATTGCTACTGATTTGGCCATGCCGATACAGCAGCAGCTTCGACTCGTCCCGATTGGCCAGCGGATATCGGGCAATGCGATCATCGGGCAGGTGGTAACTGAAATCTTTAATCGAAAGCAATTTCGGATGCATAATGCAAAGATGCTGGCAGCTGCCTGAGCCACAAAAAGCCTATAACCAACGCGATTGAAAGCGATCATTTGCCCAGGAATAAGAAACCGGTATGCCCTGTGCAGGCATACCGGTAAACCCCTTGATGAAAATGTGGTGCGGGCAAATAGTGTGTGGTGTGATGATGATGCCAGGCCAACTGCATCAGAAGCTGGCCGATTTTCCCCTTTTTGCCTGTCTGTCTTTGCCAAAGTAGGACTGGTATTTCTTCGACTGTTCGGCAGATAAACGCTGGCCGTTCAGAATCATGATCTCGCCGTCCCACTCCACATTCATTTGTTCAGTGTCCTCTTTCAGCAGTCCGTCTTTGCGTAGCTCATCCATACCGGCCTTTACACGTTGCAGCTCTAGCCGGGCTTGCGCCAGCCCCTGCTTAGCTTGCTCCAAACCTAATTTCACATCTGCCTGCGCTTTTTTCAGTTGCTCCTGCGCCATAGCCACATGCCGGCGCATTTGCTCAGCATCTATTTCGCCAGCTTCGGCCATCGCCTTCCTAAATGTTTCCGACTCCAGTTCGGCCCGCACAGTTTTCATGGCCGCTTCTACTTCGGCCTGCACTTTTTTCATATCCGCTTCCCGCAGCGCCTTTTGCACCGTTTCCTCAATCTGAAGTTTGTCAAGCTCTACACGTGCCCGGGCCATTTCTTCTTGTATACGTGGCCACTCTTCGGTGTTCAGCCGCTGTAGTTCGCGGTCTATCTCTTTCAATGCCTTGTCCACTTCGGAGGTTTGGGCAGCCAGCGGCGCACGGGCAGTGCCGGTGGGCGCAGCTTTAATCCTTGTAGTATCCGGGGGCGTGCTCTTTCGGGGTTGCGACCCTGCTGGAAACGGGGGATAAACGGCAGCTATTGCTATCAGCAGCGTAGCCATTAGGGCCAGGTACAATTGGCGGTACTTAGTGAGGTGTTGCATGGTGAAATTGTTTTACGAATTGTTTCGTAAAATTAGTACGATAATATTCGTAGACAAACTAGTGGCACATGTTGGCAAGGTTTTAACGAAAATGGCAACCTAAAACCTGTTGTCGAAAAAGTCAATGATAGCCTTGCTTGGCACCAGCGTATTAGCTTTACCGCGTAGTCTTATTTCATAAAAACCACCTGTATGAAATCATTTTCGCTGATGCTGTTGGCAGCTTCGCTATTGGCACTGCCTGTGATGGCGCAAGAGCCCGCTCCCGAAACCGGCAAAAAGAAATTAGACCCAAGTCGCCTGGTGTTTGGCGGCAATATGGGCGCCACTTTCGGAGACTTCACTTTCATACAAGCCTCTCCGCAGGTGGGCTATATGTTTTCCGATAAGTTTACCGCCGGCGCCGGCATCAACTTTATTTCTTCTACCGAAAAGTTTAGAAATTTTCAGGGCAACGAGCTGTACCGATACAGTAACAGCTACGGCGGTTTGAACATGTTTGCCCGTTTTTTTCCGGTCCGCTTTCTCATGGCCAGCCTGCAGCCCGAGCTCAACTACAACTGGGGTAAAATACGCTACAAAGATGGAACGCCTACCCAGCGCATTGAAGGTGCGTTTGTACCCTCGCTACTGCTAGGCGGTGGCGTGGTGATACCGAGTGGCGGCCGCGGCGGCATGCTGCTATCGGTACAGTACGATGTGGTGCAAAGCAATCGATCGCCTTATGGACGGCGAGCCTTCGTCAATTTCGGCTTCATCTTTTAGGCAACAGTGATGCTACCAGCGATTGAGGCAGGTCGAAAATTTGGACCCGCTTACTCAGGTCGTCGTACAGAAAACCCTCGCGATGCATCACCTGCATCATCTGAAACAAATCGCTGTAAAAACCGCCCGAATTCAGCACATAGATCGGCTTGTCGTGAATGGCCAGCTGGTTCCAGGTAAGCATTTCAAATAGCTCATCCATGGTGCCAAAGCCACCGGGCAAAATGATGGCCGCATCGCACCATTCATACATCATGCGCTTGCGGGTATGCATATCGGGTACCACGTGCAACTCGGTTATTCCATCATGCTGATGCTCCCAGCTACGCAGTTTTTCGGGAATAACGCCAAGCACTACTCCACCCGCTGCCAGCGCGGCATTGGCCACAGCCCCCATCAATCCTTTGCTGCCACCACCATACACTACCCGCAGCCCCGCCCCAGCCAATGAAGCCCCCAGTTGCCGGGCATGAATCTCGAATAGCTCGTTTTTACCGCTCTTCGATCCGCAAAAAACAGCCACTGCTTGCATACCATTTGCTTTTGGTGCAAGATAGCAGTGCACCTGCGAGTGGACGTTATCTCAAAATAAATTTTCTTAGCATCACTTAGCTTACTTTCAACGCTACAAGGGGCAGGCACGAAGCAATTTCCGCCCCATACGTTCTCAAAAAAACGAACTGCCTATGAGTCCGGTTTTTCTGCTCTCGTTTGTCTTTGCCTACTTTGCCCTATTACTGGTTGTAGCCTGGTACACCAGCCGCAATAGCAACAACGATTCGTTCTTTATAGGCAACCGCAACAGCAACTGGATGCTGGTAGCCTTTGGCATGATTGGCACCAGTCTCAGTGGCGTCACTTTTGTAAGCGTGCCGGGTACAGTAGGCGCTGGCGGCTTTAACTATTATCAGGTCGTCATCGGCTATTTCCTGGGCTACCTCGTCATTGCGTATGTGCTGCTGCCGCTGTACTACAAAATGAACCTGACCAGTATTTACAATTACCTCGAACATCGCTTTGGTACCACCAGCTATAAAACCGGTGCCACCTATTTCATCCTGTCGCGTACGCTGGGGGCCACCGCCCGACTGTACCTCGTGGTCAATATCCTCCAGATCTTTATTCTCAACTCCATGGGCGTGCCATTTTGGGCAACGGCTTTGGTCATTTTGATCCTTATTCTGCTTTACACTTTTGAAGGCGGCGTAAAAACAATTGTTTACACGGATACGCTGCAAACCAGTTGCATGCTCATAGGCCTGGTAGTGTGCATCATTGCAATTATGAACAAACTGGACTTTAGCCTGCCACAAACCTGGCAGGCCATGGGCGAAAAAGGCATGACCCGCATATTCAATACCGATGTACA
Source organism: Chitinophagaceae bacterium (assembly GCA_947459455.1). Taxonomy (GTDB): domain Bacteria; phylum Bacteroidota; class Bacteroidia; order Chitinophagales; family Chitinophagaceae; genus Phnomibacter. Next base: position 505 of record CANHEC010000066.1, on the reverse strand, counting down.
AGCGCCGGGCTTTTTCTTAAAGCAAATCATAGGCGGCGCATTCATCACCATTGCCATGACGGGCCTTGACCAGGAAATGATGCAGAAGAACATCAGTGTAAAGACACTGGCAGGCTCGCAAAAAAATGTGATGACACTGGCCTTTGTACTGCTGGTAGTCAACCTGCTGTTTTTACTGATGGGCGGCTTGCTCTACCTGTTTGCCGATGCCAATGGCCTGGCCGTGAAGGGCGATGATCTGTTCCCCGCTATTGCGCTGGGCAACTATCTCTCTGCCGGCATAGGTGTCATTTTTATCATTGGCCTTATCTCTGCACTTTTTCCCAGTGCCGATGGCGCACTTACTGCCCTCACCTCCTCTTTTTGCATCGATATCCTCGGCCTCAAACGCCGCACCGATCTCGATGAAAAAAACAAAAAACGTGTCCGGCTCACAGTTCATCTCAGCCTCACACTTGTATTCTTTTTGTGTGTCATGCTGTTCAAATGGATTGACGATAAGAGC
>CANHEC010000065.1 GCA_947459455.1 Chitinophagaceae bacterium | reverse complement strand
TGTCGCTTACGGCCGTTAGAGCTACCATTACCTTCGGCAGTCCATATCATCATTTACCAACGCAACGTGGTTCGCAATGGCAACTATCAAGCTCACTACGGCCGACTTCAAGGCAAAAGTTTTTAATTATGAGAATGCTACGGAGTGGGCATTTGCGGGTGAGCGGCCCGCCCTCATCGATTTTTATGCCGATTGGTGTGGCCCCTGTAAAGCCATTGCACCAGTAATGGAGCAGCTGAGCGAAGAGTATGCCGGCCAGCTGGACATTTATAAAGTGGATACCGACGCTGAGCAGGAACTTTCAATGGTTTTTGGGATCAATAGTATTCCGTCATTATTGTTTATACCGCTGAAGGGCCAGCCCATGATGCAGGCTGGCGCACTGCCTAAGCATGTGTTGAAATCTGTGATTGAAAAAGAATTGCTCGGCATATCCAGCGATACGGCCGAATAAACTGAATAAGAGGTGTGGGTGATTCCTCGGCCGTCAGTGCGTTGTCGCTGGCGGCTTTTTTGTTGGCAAAATGCTAACGGCTTTTCCTGCAGCCCAGCGTCTATATTTGAAACAAAGGATTACGTATGTTTCAAAGCTTGCTCGATAATTTTCGCCTCGGTACAGAGAAGGAATCGTTCGAGGTAGTGGAGGAAAGCCTTTTCAAAGCGGTAGTGTTTAAAGGCACCAACCTGTGGATTCTGATTTTTGCCACCTTTATCGCCAGCTTCGGACTTAATGTTAATTCCACCGCAGTTATTATAGGCGCTATGCTTATTTCGCCCCTCATGGGCCCAATCATGGGCATGGGTTTTGGGTTGGCGGTTTACGATATCTCACTGGCCCGGTTGGCTGCCCGCAATTTTTTGTTTGCTACTGCGGCCAGTTTGGTTACATCTACACTTTACTTCACCATTACACCCATCAGCGATGCACACTCCGAAATACTGGCCCGCACGGCACCCAATGTATACGATGTCTTGATTGCTTTTTTTGGCGGCATGGCCGGTATGCTGGCCACCTGCAGCAAGGCAAAAGGCAATGTAATAACAGGAGTGGCCATTGCTACCGCACTGATGCCGCCACTATGTACGGCCGGCTACGGTATTGCCACCCTTCAGCTCAAGTACATGTTGGGTTCTCTGTACTTGTTTGTTATCAATACTGTATTCATAGCGCTGGCATCGCTATTGGTGGTGCGCTTGTTGCGCTACCCGCTGGCGCATCCGCTCAATAAAGGGAAGATCATTACCCGCAGTGCGTTTATGACCCTGTTGGCTATTGTGACGACTGTGCCGAGTGTATGGTTTGCCTACGAGCAGCTCCGCGATCAGGGCTTTGCAAAAAAGGCAAACCGGTTCATTGATGCGGAAGCCCATTTTACCGATGAAGTACTGCTGGTGAAAAAGATAGATGCGGCAGCTAACCGTGTAGAGCTGGTATTTGGCGGCCGCAGTTTGCAGCCGGCCGAAATAGCCGCCTTCAAAGCCAAGGCGCTGACCTACGGAATAGACAGTAGCCGGCTGCAGGTAAAGCAAGGTTTTGCTTACCTGGCCGAAGCTGCCCGCAACGATGAAGTGATGGCCATGCGCACCACGGTACAGGCACTGTCATCAGAGCTGGCCAGCCTTCGCCGCCTGATAGATAGCCTGCGCCAGGCACGATTGGATAGTACTGCCTTTGTTGCTCCTCCTCCATCAGAACGGCCATAATAGTAGATGCTGGTGCCAACTGCCATACCTGCCACTGTAGCTATACCCGGCCACTACACCGTGCACAATCAGGTGCGGCTGGTACGTGGCGGCGCTCCCTATTTTCAGCAGTTATTACAGATGATAGCGGGTGCCCGCCAATCCATCCATTTGCAGACCTACATTTTTTTGGATGACAGCACAGGACAAATGGTGGTGGAGGCGCTGGCAGCTGCAGCAGCACGTGGCGTAAAGGTGTACCTGCTGCTGGATAGCTACGGATCGGAGCAGCGGCCACAGCACTGGACAGATCAACTAGCCAGCCGCGGTATTCAGTTTCGGTGGTTTTCGCCGCTGGTGCAAACCTCACGTTATTCGTTTGGGCGCCGCATGCACCACAAGGTGGTGGTGGCCGATGCACAGGAGGCATTAGTGGGTGGCGTCAATATCAGCGATCGGTACAATGATTTGCCCGATCAGCCGGCCTGGCTCGATTGGGCCGTGCACTGCGAGGGGCAGGTGGCTGCCGAATTATACCTGGTGTGCCAGGAAATGTTTAGCCGGCAGGTATGGGGCAAGCGACGCCGCAAGCGCCTGCTGGCAGCCATGGCGCGGTATGCGCCCGATGCCTACTGCCCCATTCGGGTACGCCGCAACGATTGGGTGCGTCGGCAAATCAGTATTACCCGCAGCTACTTCGAAATGTTTGCGGGTGCCCGTGAGCATATCACCATCATGTCGGCGTATTTCCTGCCTGGCCGGGCGCTGCGCAAAGCCATGAAGCAAGCTGCTGCCGGTGGTGTGGGTATTCGCATCATTGCGGCTGGTAAGTCAGACGTGGGCATCGCCAAAGCGGCTGAGCGATACCTGTACAGTTGGCTGTTGCGATGCGGGGTACAACTGTACGAATACCAGCCGCAGGTACTGCATGCCAAGCTAAGCTGCGCCGATGATGAATGGGTGACGGTTGGCTCGTACAATGTGAACAATCTGAGTGCTTATGTCAGCATCGAGTTGAATCTCGACATTGCCGACCGGCCATTTGCACAGCAGGTAGCTGCACAGCTGCATACAATTGTAGCTGAGTATTGCCAACCCGTAACACTGGCCGAATGGGAGGCCAACCGCAACTGGTGGCAACGCCTGAAAGAGCGAATGGCCTACGACTTGCTGCGGCTAAGCTTTGTTTTCTTTTACTTTTTTGTACGCAAAAGCCGTGCGGTGAGTAGTGCCAGACTTCAGCGCTGACCAACCATGCGCCTTAGCAAGGCCAGCGCTACTGATTTATTCCAACCTTTGAAGCGGCCCCGCTGCACAATCACATCGTTTTCGGTGGGGTGTTGCAGGTAGTAGTGAAATACAAACCGTCCTCTCGGTTGTTGCCAGCCCAGCATTTGGCCAAAGCGCAGGTCGTTAAACACCAGGCTGTCGCCCCATTTTTCTACGGTATAAAACTCCTGGCTGAAGCGAATCAGGTGCTGCAGGTCTTCGTGGTCGGCAATGGTATCCAGCCAATGGCGGTTTGATGGAAAATATTGCCATGCTATTTTGCTGCTATCGGTATCGAGTACCGAGTGAAAAGCGACATGGTAGCCACTGTCATTGCCAGCCACTGCATACCACAGCAGTGTATTGAGCGGCGACGGCGTAATGAACATTCGCTGTTGCGAAAAGCCTTGCTGCTGCAAGCTTTGGCGTAATGTGTTGGATACGCTTTGCTTGTTGAAAGCTGCTATGCCGCAGTAGATAGCGCACCACGCAAAGGCTGCCATCCAAAGGCGGCGCCTCACAGGCGGTAAGCTTTTTTTGAGTAGCAGCAGGGCGGCTACAGCAGGCGCAAAGCTGAACAGCGGATCGGCTACGTACAATAGATGAAGTGAAAAGCGCTGGTGCGAAAATGGTTCGAGCAAGCCCGTGCCGTAGTTGTTGCACACGTCCATGGCCAGGTGTAGCAGCATGCCCGCTGCCCACAATGCAGTCCACCGCCAGAATGAAATTTTGGGTCCCGGTAGCTTTTGCCCCAGCAGGGCCAGTAGCGGACTGAACACGAGCACAAAAAAGAAGGAGTGCGTAAAGCCACGATGCGCCAGCATTTCTTCTGCTGTATCCATCCAAAAGCCAGCTATAAAGTCTACATCGGGCAGGCTATGTGCCAGTGCGCCCCATAGCATGGCCCGGCGGCCCAGTTGTTTGCCGGCTATTGCTTCGCCCAGGCAGGCGCCTACTGCTATATGCGTTAGCGAGTCCATTGTAGCGGCAAGTTATCCAAATAGCCGCCAGTTGCAGTTATCCAAACAGCTTTCGCCTGTTCCTCTTTTCTTTGGCCTGCTTCGGTGCTTGCTTTTTGCGCAGTTCTTTAAACAGGACGTATCGGACCGAAATGCCGGTTTGTGCATCAAACGTGGCGGGCCCGCCTTTGCTTAGCATAGGCTTAAAATCGGCCGATAGCAGGGTTCGGCCCAGTGTCAGCTCAATGCCGGCAATGCCGGAGATACCGGCAAAGCGTTCAGTGATACGCTCACCACTTTCGTCCTTTTGGTTGGTTTTCCAAACACCGAGGTGGGGCCCGGCCCCGATGTACAGATTAAAGGCTTTGCCGGCCAGCCGCTGGTGCTTTTGAAACAAGGCGGTAGCTACCGTTTGGCGGCTGCCAAAGCTTTGCTGCACCATCCCCTCTACTGTAAAGCTGCCCACGATGCGCTGTTGTACTGTTAGCCCCACGCCACTGCCTACCCGCAGCCCCGCCGCTGTGATGTAATGCTGTGCCGAACCGGCGATAGAGACAAAAAGAAGGAGTAACCAGCAGGCAAGAAGGCGATGAGGCATAAACCGGGTATTTGGCCATAAAACGATTGCGCCTTTTGCAGTGGTATGGCTGATGCTGCTATTGTTTGGTTAAACCACATGCTGGTACTACAATCTGCAACGCAAAAGCAAATGCCACTGCAGGCGAACCCACAGTGGCATCAATGGCCGGTTAGGCTTGTATATACCTTATTGCAGCAGCGATGCGGTAGCTACTTGTACCACGTCCTGCATCATGCTTCTAACTGTTGTTACAATGGCATTGGCATCGTAGCCGCATTCGGCGTGCAGTTCTTTGGGGCTGCCATGCTCTACTATGCGGTCGGGTATGCCCAGCATTTTTACCTGTGCGTGGTAGCCGTGCTGTGCCATAAATTCAAGAATAGCACTGCCAAAACCACCTACGATGGTGCCGTCTTCGATGGTTACAATTTTGGAGTAGCGGCCAAACACTTCGTGCAGCAGCGCTTCGTCCAGCGGCTTTACAAACCGCATGTCGTAGTGGCCGGGGTTGATGCCGTACTGCTGCAATTCTACAATGGCGCTTTTGGCAAAATTGCCGGGGTGGCCAAAGCTCAGGATAGCAACATCCTCTCCATCACGCAGTTTGCGTCCTTTTCCTATTTCGATGGCTTCCAGCGGAGTGCGCCATTCGGGCATCACGCCTTCGCCACGCGGGTAGCGGATGACAAAAGGCAGCTCGGTGCTGTCCAGCTGCGAGGTGTACATCAGGTTGCGCAGTTCCTGCTCGTTCATCGGCGCACTGATAATCATGTTGGGAATGCAACGGAAATACGGAATATCGTAGGCGCCGTGGTGCGTGGGGCCATCTTCGCCCACCAGGCCGGCCCGGTCCAGGCAAAGGGTGACAGGTAGTTTTTGGATGGCAATATCGTGTACCACCTGGTCGTATGCCCGCTGCATGAAGCTGCTGTAGATGTTGCAAAACACCCGCATGCCTTGTGTAGCCAGGCCAGCACTTACGGTGGCGGCGTGCTGCTCGCAAATGCCGACATCGATGGCACGATCAGGCATTTTTTCCATCATGAACTTGAGCGACGAACCGCTGGGCATGGCCGGCGTTACGCCCCATACTTTCGGGTTCAGTTCTGCCAGTTCTATCATGGTTTGGCCAAATACATCCTGGTACTTGGGTGGCTGCGGCGTTTCAAACTTCTTCTTTACGATTTCGCCGGTCACTTTATCAAACAGGCCGGGCGCATGCCACTTGGTCTGGTCTTTTTCGGCCAGGGCGTATCCTTTCCCTTTTACGGTTACAATGTGCAGAATTTTGGGCCCCGGAATTTTCTTCAGGTCTTCCAGGGTATCTACCAGCTTGGCTATGTTGTGGCCATCTATTGGGCCAAAATAGCGCAGCTTCAGCGCCTCAAACAGGTTGGCACTGCTGCTGATGGCGCCCTTCAGCCCATCGGCCAGCTTGTGGGCCATGCTTTTGGTAAAGTTTTTGCCCACCGGCAGTTTGTCCAGCGCCTTCCATACATCATCCTTCAGCTTATTGTAAGTAGGGCTCAGGCTAATATCGGTCAGGTACTCTTTCAGCGCCCCTACGTTGGGGTCAATGCTCATGCAGTTATCGTTCAGGATGATGAGCACATCGGCATCGGCTACGCCGGCGTGGTTCATGGCCTCAAAGGCCATACCGGCTGTCATGGCGCCGTCGCCTATTACCGCCACGCTTTTGCGGTCTTCGCCCTTGTATTTGGCAGCCATAGCCATGCCCAAGGCAGCCGAAATAGAGGTAGAAGAGTGGCCCACACCAAAAGTATCATACTCGCTTTCGCTGCGTTTCGGAAAGCCGCTGAGGCCTTTGTACTTGCGGTTGCTGGGAAAAATATCGCGGCGACCCGTAAGTATTTTATGACCGTAGGCCTGGTGGCCCACATCCCATACCAGCTGGTCGTACGGCGTATTATACACGTAGTGCAGCGCAACACTTAGCTCTACCACGCCCAGGCTGGCGCCAAAGTGGCCGCCGTGTACACTCACTACGTCAATGATGTATTGGCGCAGTTCGGTGCACATCTGGTGCAGTTGTTCGCGGCTCAGCTTTTTCAGATCGGCAGGGCTGTCAATCTTTTTCAGCAGTGCTCCGGGGGTAATGTCTATGCTCATAGGTAGTACAAGGGGCAAAAATAGGTGTTCCGGCCGGCTGGTAGTGGCGGTCGGTTTGTGAAACAGCCACAGCCAAATAAAGTTTAGAACCCTGAACAAGCTGATGACAATTATCACCAGCCCCTGGGCTACCGGCCTGCTGGCTGGCGCCGCCGTACCCTGATGGTACCATTGCTGGCCATGTTGCTGGTGAGGTTGATATCGAACCGCTGGCCCGCTGCGTATAGCAGACAAAGGGCTGTATTGGGGGGGTATTTCGCCCAAATTTTCGGCAAACATGGCTACTTCATTTTCGCCGGGCTGCAGCACCAGGCGCAGTACTACCGGGGTAGCACCCAGCGCCAGCCGGCTGGCCAGTGGCTGCCGATTGAAGAAAACGGACACGGTATCGCCGTCCACCTTGCCGTTATCGTACAGGTGCAGTTCTACACTGTCGCTATCCACTTCTATTAAGGGCCCGGGTACAAAACTGCGCTGCTGCAAGGCGCTTATGTCGGCTGGCATGCGCAGGGGCTGGGCTTTGGCTTCGGAGGCCTGCGGCAGTTGGGTGCGTTTGTCGGCTTGCTGGCTCCCCGCGGGCAGGGGGGCGCCCGCCAATAGGCGGGCTCCCGCAGGCAGGTTTCGCTCTTTTTGCAGCCGAACGGTCATTATGGGGCAGCCGTAGCGGTATTCATTCACTGGGTTTAGCTGGCCATACAGGGTGCTGTCTTCATTGTCGGTATATAGCGTCAGCGATCCATCCATCAGGCAATCGGGGGCGTTGCTGTCGCGGGCAAAAAAGCTGATAAGCTTAAAAGGCAGCAATTCAATAGTGCCCGTTTGGGGCCAAAAGGTGCCGCTGATGGGGGCCGAATAGCTGTCGGCGCCAAAGTAGTAGTTCAGTTTTCCGGATATTTTGTTGCCTTTTTTCAAAATCACCAGTTCGCACAGGTAGCTGTTGTACGTAAGGCCGGTTTTTGCTTCGGCACGGCCGTACCAGGCACCGGTAAAGTGGTATTGGCCCGCTACCAGCAGGGGCAGTAGCAGGGCGGCGGTTAGTACGAGTCGGTTGAAAGGCATACGGGTTACGGTAGTCAAATAAAACGCCAATTCGGCCTGTTTGCGTGCTTTTGGCAAAAGCTTGGGAAAAACCGCCTTTTTGGTGGATAAACCCCGTTGGCACCAGCGCTGCTTCTTTCGGCTAGCTCCTGTCAGTAAGCAACACCACAGCGTGCAGTCGGAGCGGTTGAACATCAGTGAATTATCCCGCTGAACCCGAAAGAAAAATGGATACAGGGGCTAGGCAGCACGATTTTTTATTGCATTTTTGTCGTACACCGGCATGAAGCACAAGCTGTACGACATATTTGTAGAAAGGAAGGCTGCCCGCAAGAAGAGTTTTGCCGTTCTGATCGACCCGGACAAGGTGACCAAGCCAGCACTGGATGAACTGGTGCGGCTAGCCAGTGATGCGGCCGTAGATTACTTTTTTCTTGGCGGCAGTCTGGTTATCAGCAATCACCTTGATGATTGTGTACAGCACATTAAAGCGCAAAGCAATATTCCGGTCATTCTATTTCCTGGCAGCCCCAGCCAGGTCAGCCGCTATGCCGATGCATTGCTGTATCTCAGCCTTATCAGCGGCCGCAACCCGGAGCTGCTTATTGGTCAGCACGTGATCAGCGCCCCGGTGGTAAAGCAGAGCGGCCTGGAAATAATGCCCACCGGCTACATGGTCGTCGATGGGGGAGCGCCCACTACCGTTTCTTATATCTCGAATGCGGCGCCTATACCTTCTGATAAAAATGAAATAGCCATGTGCACGGCTATGGCCGGCGAAATGCTGGGCATGAAGC
>CANHEC010000064.1 GCA_947459455.1 Chitinophagaceae bacterium | reverse complement strand
CCCAAAACAGAAACACCAACCAGCCGCCTACTTGCTGTATTCGTATGTTCGGCTCCGTATCTATGGCGCCGGGCCATCCACTATCGGGCCTATCAGAGTTGAACAGAAACATGGGCTACTTCAGCGCCATCGATGTGGACGCACTACTCCAGATTGGCGTAAAGCTATCAGCCACTTTGCAGATAATCTACCCTAAACGGTGAACATCAGCTTTTTTTAGACCAACACCCGAAGTTGCATCACCGATTCAGAAAGGCAGCCACTTGTGTCAAGGCAATTTCAGCCTGCGCTACAAAATGTTGGTGCATTGCTTCAATCTGCACCAGATCGTGTTCTTCTTTAATGGCTCCTCGCAGGTCTTGCAGGGCATCATTGGCGGCAGACTGTGCGCCCAGTGCCGCCAGGGTACCAGTCATCTTGTGGGCCAGCTGCCGAGCTTCGGGCCAGTCTTGCTGTTGGATGGCAGCGGCCAGTGCGGCCATGCTCTCCGGAAAAAGCTGCAAAAAAATCGGATAAACTTTCTGCTTGATGGCATCGGGCAACCCGAAGCTTGATTCACCAGTCATTTCAATGCCCCTTTTGAAGTAACAAAGAATGTCACAATTTCTTTTGGTTGATAATGGACATCATTTCTGGCTTATACGTTTCTGATACAGGCACTTTGTAGTTTCCTACCAATACCTGGCCTGCCTCCATTCCATTTATATACCGTATGGCAATGAGGTAGCTGCGATGCACCCGCTTAAATCCAAATGGCTTCAGCTTCTCCTCCATTTGCTTCATAGTGCCCAGCTGGGTGTAAAAGCGCTGAGCCGTGTGCAATTTCAGATAGTCGCCCAGTGCTTCTACATAAAGAATATCCTGCACTTTCAGTTTCACCAGCGATTTCAAATCTCTCACAAAAATCGCCTCCTCATCTTGCACTTGCGGTGCCTTGGCGGCCTGATGTGCTGCCCGCACCCCGTCCATGGCCTGCAAAAAACGCTGCTGGCTGATTGGCTTTACCAGATAATCTGCGGCATTCAGGCTAAAGGCTTCGGGGCCATACTCGCGGCTGGCTGTGGTAAACACAATGATGGGCTTCTCCTCAAGACCTTCCGCCATTTCAATACCGCTCATGCCCTCCATGTTGATGTCAAGCAGCAACAGATCGACCGCGTCTGTCTGCAAGGCCGCAATAGCTTCGTGGGCACTTTCGAATTCGCCCTTCAGCACCAACCAATCTACTTGCGACACAAAGTGGTGCAGAATCGTTCTTGACACCGGGTCGTCATCAACTATGTAGCAAGTCATGTGCATTCTTCAATTAAAAAGCCTTACAACAAACTGCAATTATTGCGATTATTACAAATTTCGGGATTTCGCTGGTCTGGCAATGAAGGTAAAGGATATTCATCCAATCGATTTTGTCTACCTGTGTTGCGGTCTGCAGCACCGAGTCTTGCCGGTATTTAAATTGCAACCATGGCAACAACAGCTTTTGCATGGCCAAGGGTGCTGGTATTGGGTGGCACCACCTTCGATCATATTGTGTATTTACCCGGCCTGCCGCAGGGGCAGCCCGCCACTATTCACCAATGTGGCTTTGCCGAGCACACCGGCAGCACGGGTACAGGAAAAGCACTGGCCCTGCAGCAACTGGGGGTGCCGGTAAAGCTGATCAGCGCCACCGGCACCGATGACTACGGCCGGCAAATACGGCAATACCTGCAGAGGAAAGAGCTGGCCGTGCAATGGCTGGACGACCCGGCCGGTACCGAACGTCACATCAACCTGATGGATGCGCAGGGCAAACGCCTGTCGATTTTTGCCACCACCAGCAGCGAAACACTGCCCGGCGCCGAAGAATGGCTACCCACCGAACTGGCCAGCCACGATCTGATTGTCCTCAACATCATCGCCTACTGCCGCCCTTGGGCCGCCCGGGTGGCCGCCAGCGGCAAACCAGTGTGGACCGACCTGCACGACTACGATGGCGAAAGCAGCTACCACCAGCCGTTTATTGACGCCGCCCAATACATCCACCTGAGCAGCGATAACCTGCCCGACTATCGGCCGTTGATGGAAAACCTGATCGGCGGCGGCAAGCAGCTGGCCATTTGCACCCATGCCGAAAAAGGCGCCAGCCTGCTGTGCCCCCGCCACGGATGCATAGAAGTGGATGCCGAACAGGTACCCATTACCGATACCAATGGTGCCGGCGACTCCTTCTTTGCCGGCTTCCTGTTTGGCTGGATGCAGCAACTGCCCCACGCCACCTGCCTGCAAATGGGCACCCGGGCCGCAGCACTTTGTTTACAAAGTGGCGAAATTGTCTCGCCGGCCCTTTCACCGCAATTGCTGTTATAATTGTTTATTTGCCATGCTCCGGCATGCAGTGCCCGCCTTTTTTCATCGGGTTCCACAGCTGCGTTCCAGTGCTTCGCTTTCGTATGAAAAACAAACTGACGATCTACATTCTGATAGCCATGGCGCTGGGCATTGGCGTGGGCTGGGCCGTGCACAATAATGCGTCGCCTGCGTTTCAAACCTCTTTTGCCGCCAATATCAAGCTGCTGGCCACCATTTTTATCAGGTTGGTGCAAATGATCATTGCCCCGCTGGTATTCAGCACCCTGGTGGTGGGCATTGCCAAACTGGGCGACCTGAAGGCGGTAGGCCGCGTAGGTGGCAAAGCGTTGCTCTGGTTTGTGACCGCCTCGCTGATATCGCTGCTGATAGGCATGCTGGTGGTAAACGCGTTTAAACCGGGTGAAGGACTAAACCTGGGAGCCGTGGACGCCAAAGCCGTAGAAGATGTGGTGGGCAAAACCAAATCGTTCTCGCTGCAAAACTTCATTGAGCACATTGTGCCAAAAAGCGTGATAGAGGCCATGGCCACCAATGAAATCCTGCAATTGGTGGTATTCTCTATCTTTTTTGGCATAGCGCTGGCAGGGCTGGGCGAAAAAGGCAAGACCCTGATAAAAGCGCTGGACACTGTGGCACATGTGGTGCTGAAAATGGTAGGCTACGTCATGGCCTTTGCTCCGCTGGGGGTATTTGGTGCCATTGCGGCTGTTATTGCTACCCGCGGCCTCGATATCCTGATCGTATACGGCAAATATTTTGGCGCCTTCATTACCGGCATCGCACTGCTCTGGGTGGTATTGCTGGTAGCAGGCTTTGCCTTTTTGCGGCACCGCATGCCGGGCCTTATCAGCCGATTGCTCACGCCGATGGTCATTGCTTTCAGCACTACCAGCAGCGAAGCTGTTTTTCCGAAAATGACCGAAGAATTGGAACGATTTGGATGTAAGGACAAAATCGTTTCATTCATCCTGCCGCTGGGCTATTCCTTCAACCTGGATGGCAGCATGATGTACATGACTTTTGCCAGCATCTTTATTGCGCAGGTGTATGGTATCCACCTCGATTGGGGCACGCAACTCACCATGCTGCTGGTGCTGATGCTGAGTAGCAAAGGCGTAGCCGGCGTACCCAGGGCCAGCCTGGTGGTGGTAGCCGCTACCTGTGGCATGTTTGATATTCCGGTAGAAGGCATTGCCCTCATTTTGCCCATTGATCATTTTTGCGATATGTTCAGAAGTGCCACCAACGTACTGGGCAATGGCCTGGCCACCTCGGTGGTAAGCAAATGGGAAGGCGAACTGGGCGAAGTGTCAACGACTGCTGTATAACAAGTCGCTGTCAATTTCGCAAGTGTTAACATTCGTGCCGAATCAGAACCCACATATTTGCAACCCTAATTGCACCCCCATGCCCCGCTTTTCATTGTTAGCTATTCGCACCGGAATATTGACCCTGACGCTGCTTGCCTGCAGCGGCCTGCATGCGCAAATTGATACGCTGTACCTGGCCAACCAGTACAGCCCGCTGAAAAATGCAGAGGTGAGCATCAACGGGCAGGCGTACAGCTCGAATGATATGGGCATGGTAGTACTGAGCAGCCCAGCCGAGCAGGTAGTCATCACTGCCCAACACCACGACACGGCTACCGTGGCCGCATCTCAGCTGACGAGCACCCGCAAGGTGACGCTAAACAAGCACTTTACCTGGAAGGACCTGCTGACGCCGATGTTTTACATCATCAACGGCGGATTGTGGCTGCTGTTGTTCATCGTGTTTGCCGAAACAGGCTTGTTTGCAGGCTTCTTCCTGCCGGGCGATAGCCTGCTGTTTGTAGCCGGCATTTACAGCACCGAGCTGGCGGCCGAAATTCCGCTGATTGGCGCAGGTGGCGGCGATCTCATCAATTTACTACTGCTGTGGATACTGATATCCGTGTGCGGTATCCTCGGCAACTTTTTAGGATACTGGACGGGCAGAAAAGTAGGACCGGCCATGTACCATTGGAAGGATAATTTCTTTTTCAAAAAACGATATCTGCATGAGGCGCATGAATTTTTTGAGCGGCATGGTGCACTGGCGATCGTCGGTGCCCGCTTCCTGCCGTTCATCCGCACGTTTGCACCCATTATTGCCGGCATTGTCGATATGAGCCGACCCAAGTTTGTTTTCTACAATGTGTTTGGTTCATTGCTGTGGGTTTTCAGCATGTTGTTCGCCGGCCACTACCTCCAAAAGTTTGTACTCAACCAATTCGGCTTCGACCTGAAGTCGCACCTCGAGATCATTGTGATTGGCATTGTGGTGGTGACCACTGCCCCTGTGATCTGGAAGGTATTTTTCAGCAAAAAGAAGCCTGCCGGCACCGCATAATTCGGCGCCGAAACCATAGATTGCGGCAATCAATTTAATTGCTCGCCGCTGTGAACCAACTGAATCAGAAACCCACCGGCATCTTCTCTGTACCGGTGCTGGTGGCCGCCCTTGGCTATTTCGTCGATATCTACGATCTGCTGCTGTTTACCATTGTGCGTGAACCCAGCCTGCGGGGCATTGGTGTGGCCGATGCAGGCATGGTACAGGCCAGCACCAGCATCATCAACTGGCAAATGCTGGGCCTGCTCATCGGCGGTATTTTATGGGGCGTATTGGGCGATAAAAAAGGACGCCTCTCGGTACTCTTCGGCAGCATTATGCTGTACAGCGCTGCCAATTTTGCTACCGGCTTTGTAGAAACCGTACCACAGTATGCGCTGGCCCGCTTTATAGCTGGCATTGGCCTGGCAGGTGAGTTGGGCGCAGGCATTACGCTGGTCAGCGAACTATTGCCCAAAGAAAAACGCGGCGTGGGCACCTCGCTGGTAGCGGGGGTGGGCCTGAGCGGTGCAGTAGCAGCTTACTTTACTTTTCAGCTTACACACGACTGGCGCCTGTGCTATATGATTGGCGGCGGACTCGGACTCGGCCTGCTCATTTTGCGCATCAGCGTGGCCGAAAGCGGCATGTTTCAACTGGCCAAGAAGGCCGATGCCGTGCGGGGCAACTTTCTCATGTTTTTCAACAACAAGAAGCGCTTTCGCAAATACATACTCGCCATTTTGATTGGCCTGCCCACCTGGTACGTCATTGGCGTATTGGTGAATTTGAGCAACCGGTTTGCCGGCGAGCTGTACGGCGATAAAAGCCTCGACAGTGGTCGGGCCATCATGTTTGCCTACGCAGGTATTTCGCTGGGCGATATTGCCATTGGCCTTGTGAGCCAGCGGTTGAAAAGTCGGAAGCGGGCCCTGTACCTGTTTTACGCCATGTGTATTGTGGGGGTGGTGTTCTTTTTCAGTCCCCTGAACAACAGCAATGCCAGCATGTACGCGGTGTGTGCCTTCCTCGGCTTTGCCACAGGCTTTTGGGCCATTTTCGTTACCATGGGTGCCGAGCAGTTTGGCACTAACATCAGGGCTACTGCTGCCACTACCATCCCCAATATGGTACGGGGTGCACTGGTGCTCATCAATCTCATGTTTGTAGACCTGTTTCAGAAAAGCTGGGGCTGGGGCCTGCTACAGGCAGGTATCATCACCGGCATAGTAGTCATCAGCATCACGCTGGTGGCGGCCTGGTTTACCGAGGAAACTTTTCACAAAGACCTGAACTACCTGGAGGTAGAAGAAATGATGCCTTAGAGGCGCTGTACAACGGCTGCCATGGCCTCGGCCAATCGGTCGGGGCTGAGCGCAGCCTGCAGGTCGGGCCGGTCCAAATGCAGGTCGGGCTGTGCCAGCCAGGTTTGGTACAAATCGTCAATGGCGGCCAGTATCTCTTCTACCTGTCCATTGGTAGCCTGCCAGCGGCCACCGGGGCCCAGCAGGCGGCGGGCTTCCGACTGCGGCGGGCCGAGTACCAGCAATGGGCGGTTGGCCAGCACAGCATCTGCAAATTTTCCAAACAACTGCGGCGAGGCTTCCTCTGCCGACTCAATCACCAAATTGGCCGTGGCCGACTGCTGCAACTGCAGTGCCAGCTGGTAAGGCAGCCGGTGCTGCAGCCGAAAAATGCAACCCGGCAACGAGGCCAATGGCTCGAAAGCCGGCAGCAACTGTGGATGCACCTGCCCTACAAACACCAGCCGGCTGTGCGCAGCCGCCTCGGGCCTTAGCTGCCGCCAGCGTTGGTATGCCTGCAAAAAAGCATGTGGCTGCCTGCCCTTGAGCAGCGTGCCCATGTGCAGCAGTACAAAATGGCTGCGGGTGTGCCAGCCCGATACCTCTTGCCACAAGGCCTGCACCTGCGGGCCCACCTCTACACTGGCAAACGGGGGCTCCATGGCCAGGTGGTGTACTGCCCTCCCCTTTTGCTTCAGTTCGGGGTACTGCGTGTACATCCACTCCAGCTGGCGCAGTGAACTGCTCCAGGCCGCTGCCGAGCGGCTGATCAATCGGCGCATACGGGCCGCCAGCTTGCGTTCGGCACTATCCCAGGGGGCATTGTAGGGGGGCGGTAGCAGCGCCATGGGGTATGGATCGTGTATATATATAATTACAGGAGGGCCGCCGGCCGGCAACCGCTCAAAAGCCAGGTGCGTATAGTAGCCCATGCCGGTAGGCAGCAGCAGCACCGCCTGGTAGCTGCCGCTGGCCAATGCAATGGGCAGCTGGCGGCGCCAGTGCAGGTACTTGTGGTAGCTGGCATGATTGATACCGGTGCATACCGATACCAACCGACGCAACACAGGCAGCCTACCCAACCAGCGTAGCCAGGCAGGCTTGTGAAAATGAAAATGCAACAGGGGGCCGCTGTGAAAACGGTCGAAATCGGCTGGTACCACCCCTTCGGTTAGTACCGTGCATTGGTAGTGCCGGCCCAGGGCATGAATGATTTTGGCATTGAGCAAGCCGCAACTGGTGCGGTTGTAATTCACCTCCTAGGCTACAATGAGGATAGAAAGGCGGCCATCATCCATGTTCAATTCGGCATATTTGCGCTGGCAATGTTAGCCAATCTTGCCCAGCGCTGCCACCTTCGCACCGTTATTGCTGCCAGCTCATGAAGATTCTGATCATTCGTTTTTCGTCTATTGGAGATATTGTACTGACCACACCGGTCATTCGCTGCATCAAACAGCAGGTACCCGGTGCCGAACTTCACTACCTTACCAAGTCATCTTTCCGCACCATTCTGGAGCACAATCCCTACATCGATCACCTGCACCTGCTGGAGGACAACCTGGATGTAGCCATCAGCAATCTGCAGCATTACCAATTCGACTACATCATTGACCTGCACCACAACCTGCGCAGCATGCGGGTAAAGCGGGGCCTGCAGGCCAAGGCCTTTGCGTTCAATAAACTGAACATAGAGAAATGGCTGCTGACAGCTTTGAAGATCAACCGGCTGCCGGCTGTGCACATTGTAGACCGCTACCTGGCGACCGCCGCGCCGCTGGGGGTAAAAAATGATGGCCGTGGACTCGACTATTTTATAGGCCCCGATGACTATACCCGCCCCGAAGACCTGCCTGCCACCCACCGTGCCGGCTATATAGCCGTGGTGATTGGCGCAGCCCTGCCCACCAAAAAACTGCCGATAGACAAACTAAAGGACCTCTGCCACCGCATCCAGCACCCCATGATACTGCTGGGCGGCCCCGAAGATGCTGCCGATGGAGACATCATCAGCCGGATAGATCCTGCCAAAATCTATAACGCCTGCGGCCGCTTTAAGCTGAATGAAAGTGCCGACCTGGTGCGCATGGCCAAACTGGTGGTCACCCACGATACGGGCCTGATGCATGTAGCGGCGGCCTTCCGACGCCCTATCATCAGCCTGTGGGGCAATACCGTACCTGCTTTTGGCATGACCCCCTACTACCCGGAGCCAGCCCCCCGGCACCAGGCCTTTGAAGTAACCGGGCTACGGTGCCGCCCTTGCAGCAAAATCGGGCACCGGCGCTGCCCTAAGGGACATTTCAACTGTATGAACCAGCTGCCCATCGCCGAAATAGCGGCCACCGTTCATCAGTGGCTGGGGCACTAAGCTGGCCGGTCGTACCGCTGGCCATAGCCTGTACAGCTACAAACCGTAGCTGGTTTAGAAATCCTTAACATTTGTAAATCAATGAGTTAACAAAGGTTAATG
>CANHEC010000063.1 GCA_947459455.1 Chitinophagaceae bacterium | reverse complement strand
GGCCTCGCCTTCTTCTACGGCGGCATGGTACACCGCAAAAACGTGATCAGCACCATGATCAAAAGCGTAGTAGCGGCGGGTATCGTCAGCATTTTGTGGGTAGTCGTTGGCTACAGCCTCTCTTTTGGCACCAGCATTGGCGGCTTTATCGGCAATCCTGGCACCCACCTGTTTTTCAAAGGCGTTGCTTCCGGCGAGCCCTGGTCGCTGGCACCTACCATTCCCAAGCCTTTGTTTGCCTTGTTTCAACTCATGTTTGCCATCATTACCCCCGGGTTGGTGGTAGGCGCTGTAGCCGAGCGAATCCGCTTTACAGCCTATATCCTCTTCATTGCTTTGTTTGGCCTGCTGGTATATGCGCCGCTGGCACACTGGACCTGGCACCCCGAAGGCTTCCTGTTTAAGATGGGCGTGCTCGACTTTGCCGGTGGCACCGTGGTGCACATTTCAGCTGGCTGCGCCGCCCTGGCAGGTGCGCTGGTGCTGAAGCCCCGCAAAAGCAAGCTGCTGCAGGAAGAAGTACCGCCGGCCAATATTCCGTATGTACTCATTGGTACCGGTCTGTTGTGGTTTGGCTGGTTTGGTTTCAATGCCGGCTCGGCCCTTGGTGCCAATAGCCTGGCGGTGTCTGCCTTTGCTACCACCAATACTGCTGCCGCCGCCGCTGGTCTCAGCTGGATGTTCTTCGATGTCATTCGTGGCAAGAAGCCGTCGGTACTGGGCTTTTGCATAGGTGCCGTAGTAGGCCTGGTAGCCATTACGCCCGGTGCAGGTTTTGTAGCCGTACCGCAAAGCATCTTCATTGGTGTGGTAGCTGCTATCATTTCAAACCTGGCCGTGTACTGGAAATCGAAAAGCAGCCTCGATGACACCCTCGACGTATTTCCCTGCCACGGCGTAGGTGGTATTGTAGGCATGCTGCTCACCGGCGTATTTGCTACCAAAGCAGTAAACGCTGCCGGTGCCGATGGCCTGGCCTACGGCAACGCTGAATTCCTATTTACACAGCTCAAGGGTATGCTGATTGCCGTTGGCTTCAGCTTCACTGTCAGCTACCTCATCTTCAAATTCATTAACTACGTGCTGCCCCTGCGTGTAAGCAGCGAAGACGAAGAGAAAGGCCTGGACGAAAGCCAGCACAACGAAAAATACATGCAAGGCACCCTGCTGATACACAGCAATGGCAAAGTGAAAGAACTGGAAGTAACCGCCTACGAAGGCTTGGGCGACGACTAAATAGCGAGAAGCGCCGGCGGCCCGCATTGAAAAACCCTCGGGCCCCGGCCGCTTTTTTGCAAAGCCTTTATTCAACCTCTACTAACAGCATTTAACCCTTCATTCTCGTTTGTCACACCAAAACAAACTGCAACCAACCAACACCTGCGTACGAACACGCCAGTCAGCTGCCTGATTATAAACCGTGAAGCCTGCTATCAGCTGGCACTGATAGTGGGTTTCACCTGGCAGTCAGCTTTTCCACCAACGATCGTTTTGCTTTGAAAAAAGCGCCCCCGGCACGGGCAAAAAGAAAAGGTACAGTGTGCTCAGGCTACTGGCATAGCCTGTACTGTACCCCTTCATTCACATTAAAAATGCATTGCAATGTTACAAAAATTTGTAGCGACGGCATCCCTATGCCTATTCTCAACCGTACTGCTGGCCCAGGAAGATTCCACAAAAAAAGAAGAACCATCCCCGCTCAAGATCACCGGCTTTGCCGATGTGTACTACCGCTACGACTTTGGTAAAACTGCGGGCAACAACAAAACCAGCTTCACCAATTCGCACAATTCATTTGAGCTGGGCATGGCCAGCATCAAGCTGGAAAAAAGCTTTGGCAAAGTGGGCGTAGTAGCCGATCTCGGCTTTGGCAAGCGGGCCAAAGAGTTTGCCTACAATGATGACGGCATTACACAGGCTGTAAAGCAGCTGTATGTGACCTACGCTGCCACCGACAAGCTCAGCTTTACTGCCGGTAGCTGGGCCACCCACGTAGGCTACGAGCTGGTGGATGCCCCGCTGAACCGCAACTACAGCATGAGCTACATGTTTTCGTACGGTCCCTTTACGCACACTGGCATCAAAGCCGATTACAAGTTTGGCAACAGTGGCATTATGCTCGGCATATCCAACCCCACCGATTACCGCACCACTGCTGTATCGCCCAAATACATCATCGGTCAGTTTAGCACGGCTACCGCCGATGGCAAACTGAAGCTGTTTGCCAACTATGTAGGCGGCCGCTCATCAGACACCACCAAAATGAACCAATACGACCTGGTACTGACCTACGGCGTGAGCGACAAATTCTCGCTGGGCTACAACGGCACGGTGGCCCGCTACAAGGAAAAGCTCGACGGCAAGTTTAGCGAAGCCAAAAACTGGTGGGGCTCTGCCCTGTACTTCAACTTTGACCCGACTGAAAAACTGGGCTTCACCCTGCGCAGCGAGTACTTTGAAGACAACGACAAAATCAATGTATTTGGCGGCGTACCGGGCATCAAAGGCGGTAGCGTGTTTGCCAACACCCTATCGGCCAACGTACGCCTTGGCGGCCTCACCCTCATCCCCGAGTTTCGCCTCGAAAGCGGCTCTACCAGCCTCTTTACCAACGGCAAAGGCAATGGCAGCAAAACCGCCGCCGCAGCCCTGCTGGCCGCCGTGTACAGCTTCTGATCCTTTTTACCCCTCCCTTTAGCGTATATTTTGAACAAGAAGCAGCTCCAGCATCGGAGTTGCTTCTTTGTTTTTGAGCATTTGCCATTATTCTTCAACAAACCGCAACGGAATTAATAATTTTCTGAAGAATGTCTATTCAATAATACTGGCGCCTATATTTGTGCTCTCGCATGCGCATCGCAGCATTCATATCACAAATTTTCGAGGCCATTTGGCCTGCGGCCATTTCGGCCGACAGCACGCTGCGCCCGGTGGTTATCATTACCACCAGCACCACCATTACAACCCGTTAAGGGTTGTACTTCATCATACCATTTTGTGGGCTTCGGCTGCTGGCAATGGCCCATCCTGTATCAACTTATACCCCTTCTTTCCAACCAACTCATTCGTTTTCATTTTATGTACGTCCTCAAGTTTGGCGGTTCTTCGGTAGCCAACAGTACCAATATGCGGCTGGTAGCCGACATCTTTCTGCAGCATGCAGCCACACAAAAAATAGTAGTAGTATCGGCCCTGGGCGGCATCACCGACCAACTGATAGCCGCCGGCCAACTGGCCGAAGCTGGTAATGAACGCTACACCGAACTGCTGCAAGCCATCGAGAAGCGCCACCTGGATACCGTGCGTGAACTGCTGCCGGTAAGCAACCAAAGCGCCTGCCTGAGTGTGGTAAAACAACTGTGCAATGAGCTGGAAGCCGTGTGCGACGGCGTGTTTCGGCTACAGGAGCTATCGGCCCGCAGCAAAGACAAAATCGTAAGCTTCGGCGAACTGCTCTCATCGAAAATACTGGCCGGCTATCTGGCCGCTACGCAGGTGCCCCACCAATGGCTCGATAGCCGCCAGCTGATAAAAACTGACAACCGCTTTGGCAATGCTGCCGTGGTGTTTGCAGTCACCAACCAGCTGATACAGCAGGCCGTGCAACATGCACAAGCTTCGCTGATGATAGCGCCGGGCTTCATTGCCTCCAACGAGCAAGGGCAAACTACTACGCTGGGCCGTGGCGGCAGCGACTATACCGCCGCCATCTATGCAGCGGCACTGGGGGCCGAAGCGCTGGAAATATGGACCGATGTAAGCGGCATGATGACCGCCGATCCACGCTGGGTGCCCAATGCACGCCCCCTGCCGGCCCTCAGCTATCAGGAGGCCATGGAGCTATCGCATTTTGGTGCCAAAGTAATATACCCCCCTACCATACAGCCGGCCATGCTACAGCGCATACCGGTGTGGATCAAAAACACCTTTGCTGCCAACGATCACGGCACCGTCATCCAGCACGAACCGGCCGATGACCACCAGTTTATCCGCGGCATTTCCAGCATTGGCAATATCACCCTGCTGAGCCTCGAAGGCAGCGGCATGATTGGTATTCCCGGCTTTTCAAAGCGGCTGTTTGAAGCCCTGGCCAACGAAAAGGTCAACGTCATCCTCATCACGCAAGGCTCTTCGGAGCACAGCATTTGCGTGGGCATCCACAGCGCCGATGCTGCCCGGGCCGAAGCCGCCGTGAACGCTGCGTTTGAAGTAGAAATAGCCGGCAAAAAACTGGAACCCCTGCGGGTAGAACAAGACCTGTCGATAGTGGCCCTGGTGGGCGACCACATGAAAAGCCACCCCGGTATCAGCGGACAAATGTTTGCAGCACTGGGCCGCAACGGCATCAACGTGCGGGCCATTGCACAAGGCTCTTCCGAAAAAAATATCTCCGCCGTGATAGCAGGCGCCGATGTAAAAAAAGCCGTGAACGTACTGCACGAAGCCTTTTTTGAAGAAGTGAAAAAACAGCTGAACCTGTTTGTGGTAGGCGTGGGCAATGTAGGCGGCCGGCTGCTGGCGCAATTGCAACAGCAGCAATCATTTTTGAGCCAGCACCTGCGCATGCAGGTACGCGTAGTGGGCATTGCCAACAGCCGCCAGATGCTGCTGGCCGAAGAAGGCATCGACTTGCAAAACTGGCAGACACAACTGGCCGCCGAGGGAACCGCCCAAACACCCGATCAACTGGCCGCCGCCATCATAGCCAAAAACCTGCGCAACAGCGTGTTTGTAGACGTAACCGCCAGCGATGTAGTGGCTGGCCTGTACGAGCAACTGCTGCGCAAAAGCATCGCCGTGGTAGCCTGCAACAAAGTAGCCGCCTCGGCCGACTATGAGCAGTACCGCAAACTGAAACAGCTGGCCCGCGAATACAACACCAGCTTTTTGTTTGAAACCAATGTGGGCGCCGGCCTGCCGGTGATTGGTACGCTGAACGACCTGGTGCGCAGCGGCGATCAGGTACACCGCATAGAAGCCGTGCTGAGTGGCACGCTCAACTTTGTGTTTAACCACTACGATGGCAGCCGCCCCTTTGCTGAAGTGGTACGCCAGGCGCAAACCGAAGGCTATACCGAACCCGACCCACGCCTGGACCTGGGCGGTACCGATGTGGCCAGAAAAATATTGATACTGGCCCGCGAAGCCGGCTACGCCCTGCAGATGGCCGACATTGGCAACAACAGCTTTTTGCCCGCCGCCTGCATGCAAGGATCGGTGGAAGATTTTTATGCCGCTTTGCTGCAATACGAAGACCATTTTGCGCAGCTGCTGCAGCAAGCGCAGGCTGCCGGCTGCAAACTGAAGTTTGTGGCCAGCTTTGCCCATGGCAAAGCCAACGTAGGCCTGCAGCACATTCGGCCCGAACACGATTTCTATCACCTGTATGGCAAAGACAACATCGTACTCTTTTACACCCAGCGCTACCCCGAGCAGCCGCTGGTGGTAAAAGGTGCCGGCGCCGGTGCCGATGTGACCGCCTCGGGTGTGTTTGCCGATATTATGCGGGTAGTAAGCCATGCCTGATTAAAACCCCTACACAACACATGAACCAATCAATAAAAGTGTGGGCACCGGGCACCGTGGCCAATATGGTGTGCGGCTTCGATGTACTGGGCTTTGCCCTGGCCGATCCCGCCGATGAAATAGAGATGGAGCTGCTACAGGAGCGGCGCATCGAAATAGCGCCCGACCCCGTGTACCAGCTACCCACCGACCCCGACAAAAACGTAGCCGGTGCCGCCTTGCAAGCCTTGCTCGATGCCATCCCCGACGAACAGGTAGGCTTTCGCCTGCGCATCACCAAACACATCAAACCCGGCAGCGGCATTGGCTCATCGGCCGCCAGCAGTGCGGGTGCGGTAGTGGCGGCCAATCATTTGCTGCAGCAGCGGTTCAGCCCCGATGAATTGGTACAGTTTGCCATGCATGGCGAAAAGCTGGCCAGCGGCGTAAAGCATGCCGACAACATAGCGCCTTGCATTCACGGCGGCATCACCCTCATTCGCTCCATCTTTCCGCTGGATGTAGTGCGCCTGCCCGCCCCCGACCTGCACGTGAGCCTGGTGCACCCGCAAATAGAAGTACGCACAGCCGATGCAAGGGCCATTTTAAAACAGCATGTACTGCTGAAAGATGCCATTAAGCAATGGGGCAATATAGCCGGGCTGGTAGCCGGCATTGTGCAAAACGATCATGCACTGATTGGCCGATCGCTGCACGACCACCTGATAGAACCGGTGCGCAGTATTTTGATACCCGGCTACGAAGAACTGAAGCAGCGCTGCCTGGCAGCTGGTGCATTGGGCGGCGGCATTTCGGGCTCGGGGCCTTCAGTATTTATGCTCAGCGCCAGTGCCGCTATTGCCGAAGCCGTGGCCCACGAAATGCGCAGCGTATTCAGCCGCATCGGCATAGAGCATGCCGTGTACGTCACCCACATCAGCCCCGCCGGCGTCCGCACCAGCATTTGACATTTGAAGATTTAAGATGTGAAGATTTGAGATTGAGCCGATCCGATGATAACCCACCCATCAGCATTTGAATGGCTTATATGTAAACCCTCCCCCATTCACCCTTCCCCATTCATCATTCATCATTCATAAATCATCATTCATAAATCATAAATCCTCATTCATCATTCATAAATCATAAATCATCATTCCGCATTCATCCTTCCGCATTCATAAATCAAAAATTGTGATGCAATACTTCAGCACCAACGGCCACGCCCCACTGGCCAGCTTTGCTACTGCTGCCGCTACAGGGCAGGCGCCCGATGGCGGCCTCTATTTTCCGGAAAGCCTACCACAGCATACCTGGCTGCAAAGCAGCGAATGGCGCAGCTGGACCGCCGCCGAACTGGCCCTGCACGTGATGCAGCCCTACGTAGGCCAGAGCATGCCGCTGCAGCAGCTGCAGGCTATCTGTGCCGACACCGTCAACTTTCCCTTTCCCCTCGTACCCATATCGCCCGGCATACAAAGCCTCGAACTTTTTCATGGCCCCACCCTCGCCTTTAAAGATGTAGGCGCCCGCTTTATGAGCCGCTGCCTGGCCTGGTACAACCGCGGCAGCCAGCAGCGCATCACGGTACTGGTAGCCACCAGTGGCGATACAGGCGGCGCCGTAGCGCATGGCTTCAGCGGTGTAGAAGGAGTAGAAGTAATCATCCTGTACCCCGAGGGCAAGGTGAGCCCCGTGCAGGAACTGCAGCTGACCACCTGCGGCCCCAACGTACACGCCCTGCGCATGGCCGGCAGCTTCGACGATTGCCAGGCCATAGTAAAGCAAGCCTTTACCGATGCGCAACTGCAACAACGCTACCAGCTCAGCTCGGCCAATAGCATCAATGTGGCCCGCTGGCTGCCCCAGCAGCTGTACTACTTTATAGCCATGCAGCAGTGGCCTCCCGATGCAGCGCCGCCCGTGGTGGTGGTGCCCAGCGGCAACTTCGGCAATATTTGCGCCGGCATGCTGGCTCGCCGCACCGGGCTGGCGCTGGGACATTTTGTAGCCGCCTGCAATGCCAACGATACCATACCGCACTACCTGGCCAGCGGCACGCTGCGAGAGCAAACCGCCGTAGCCACCCTCAGCAATGCCATGGACGTGGCCCGCCCCAGCAATTTTGTGCGCATCCTGCAGCTGATGCAGCACCAGCATGCCCAACTGCTTGACTGGCTCAGCGCCTACAGCATCAGCGATGCTACTACCAGCGAAACCATTGCCCGTGTGTACCGGCAGCACGGCTACCTGCTCGATCCGCATGCGGCCGTGGGCTATGCCGCAGCCGAGCTGTACCTGCAGCAGCACCCGGCCGATACCGCCATCGTGCTCGAAACGGCGCACCCCGTCAAGTTTCCGGAGGTGGTAGCCGCCGCTACCGGACAGCCCGTACCCCTGCCCGCCAGTGTGCAGCACCTGTTTGCACTGCCCAGCCACGCCACGCCCCTGCCCGCCACGTACGATGCGTTTCTGCAATGGATGCTGGAACGGTAGTTGGTTGAGGAGACGGGAAGTTGGGAAGACCGGAAGTCGGGAAGACGGTAGCCGGCGGTCGGTTGTCGGTGATCGGTCGTCAGTGGTCAGTGGTCAGTCGTCGGTCGCCGGTCGTCAGCGGTCGGTCGTCTGTTGTCGGTCGTCAGTGGTCGGTCGTCGGCGATCCGTGATCTTTCTTCATTGCCAAACAGTTGCAACGTCTACAATACAAAATGTATGACTCACTACATTGTCGCAACAACCATACTAAATGCATAACGAACCTTGATTGGCTTTCACTGTTTCTTTTTAACGAGGGGTAAACCTATTGCGTATATTTAGGTACTTGCAGACCTTTTTTAGTTACACCCTAATAATGGAAAGAAAAAATCCACAGTGTTTGTTTTGTGGGAGAGTTTCCCAAACGAAAGACCACATTCCTACAAAGAATTTGTTAGAAAGGCCTTATCCCAACAACTTACTAACAATTCCTGCATGTGACAAATG
>CANHEC010000062.1 GCA_947459455.1 Chitinophagaceae bacterium | reverse complement strand
GGACCCCTACCATCGACAACAGCTGGCGCTTTTTCCCACCTGAAACCACCAAGGGGCTTACTTTTCAAAAAATCATCCCCCACCCAATAAAACCAGCATCCCACAGCTCCCAATCACTCAAATCCTATTTTTACCGGACAGCAGTGATTGATGAATGATGAATTAGGATTTAGGAATGAGGAATGATGGGTGAGGCTGCCATGAAAAGCGATGGATGAAGTGATTGCGACGCAACACAGATGCCATGAAAAACAGGTGCTGGTATTCTAAAAAAAGGCTTTACGATGATGGGTGGGTGGTGAGCTGGAGAAACAGGCTTTCCAGCGAGTGGCGCTTGCTGAGGTTGCTGATGGAGATGTCCATGGCTACGAGGTCTTTGGCGAGGGATGGCATATCGGCGGCATGGATGCGAAACAGGAGCGTATCGGGGCTGGTGCCTTCTGCGGGTTGCAGGCGGCCGGCCCAGGGGCTGGCGCTGATTTTGCCGGCGGCATCGGCATCGCTGGTTTGCAGTTCTACCAGGGTATTGGCCGGGTCAAACAATTCGCTGGTGCTGCCTTCTATTACTTTCCGGCCCTTGTCGATGATGATCATTCTGGTGGCTACCTGCTCTATCTCATTGAGCAGGTGGCTGCTCACAATCACGGTCTTTTGATGCTCTTTGCGCAGGTTGATAATCATGTGGCGCATATCGGCAATACCTTGCGGATCGAGGCCGTTGGTCGGTTCATCCAGAATAATCAGTTGCGGATCGTGCACCATGGCAATGGCAATGCCGAGCCGCTGCTTCATGCCCTGGCTAAAGGTTTTGACCTTGCTGTGCGCCCTGCCGGCGAGGCCTACTTTGTCGAGCTGCTCCATGAGCAGGCTGCGGGTGGGGCGCAGGCCGCTGAGGCGGGCCATCATATCCAGGTTGTCGTAGGCGCTCAGGTACTTGTACAGGTCGGGCCGCTCAATGATGGCGCCAATCTGGCGCAGCACCTCGGTTTTGTGTGCCGGCATGTGGTAGCCAAACAGCTGCATACTGCCAGCGGTGGGCTGTATAAGGCCCAGCAGCATGCGGATGGTGGTGCTTTTGCCGGCGCCGTTTTGGCCCAAAAAACCATAGATATCGCCGCGATAAACGGTGAAAGAGAGATCGTTGACTGCCTTGAAATCGGCAAACTGCTTGTGAAGATGGGAAACCTGAACCAGCGTATCTGCTGCCATAAACCGTGCTTGAAAAAACGGCAGCCACGCTGCCGGCACCACAAATAACAGCAATTGGGCGGAAAGGTTAGGGCGAGGGCTGAATGAGCCCCACGCTTCGCTTTACGACCATCCCCTTCGCTTCCACCACTCGGCTGCTGCTACCAGTGCTATGCCTGCTATGTAGCACCACACATCGGCCCAGGCAAAATAAGTGCCGAGCATCACCCGTAGCAGCGGCTGCTGCTGCCAGCCCAGCCAATGCAGCCAGCGCAGATACTGCAGCCCCTCTACCACAAAGGCTACCAACAATACGCCCACCGCCACCCGCCGCCAGGGCCAGCGGGGCTGCAGGGCCCGCAGCGTGGCGTACATCAGTATCACCACCAGCACATCGCCCAGGTAGGGCCGCACCCAATCATCGTGCACAAACAGGGCAATGGCTACCTCGATGAGAAAAAGCGCTACAGCAGCCAGCGCATACTGCCGGCGGCTAAAACCCGATGAAGCGGATGCATGCATGCCGGCGAATGTAATGCCAGCCGGCATTGCGATAGCTGCGCTGCCTGCCAGTGCCGGGATAGGTACTGCTGCCGATGGGCTGCGCTGCCTGGCGTGCGGCGCCACAGGCGCCGGCCCGCAGCGAGGCACGAGCGAAGGGCGGAGCGCAGCGAACCACAAAAGGGAGCGAACGACCGCCCGGCGGTGGACTGATTGCCGAAAGCCCCTGCTGCTCTCCTGCATTTTTTTAGCTGGGTGATTTGGCTATGGGGGCCCAACTTTGGTGTACCCCACTACACAGCATGCTACCCACCCACCACCATACCTGGCAGGCCTGGCGGCGCTTCCTCAGCTCCTTTTACTTTTATGAAGGGCTGCGGGTAACCATTGGCATCCTGCTGCCGGTGCTGTTGGGCATTTACTTCAGGCATAGTAGCTGGGGCATAGCGGCGGCCATTGGGGCGCTGGCGGCGGCTATCACCGATTTTCCGGGGCCCATCCACCACCGGGTAAATGGCATGGTGACGGTGACAGCCTGCGTATTTGGCATCACCCTGCTGACGGGGCCCCTGCTACCGCACCCGTGGGCGCTGGGTGCCTGGGTGGTAGCCTGCGGCTTTGTGTTTGCCATGATCACCGTGTATGGCAACCGTGCCTCGCAAATAGGCACTGCCAGCCTGGTGATACTGACCCTGCTGACAGACGACACCCGGGTGGTGACCAGCTACCTGGAGCTGGCCCTGCTGACGGTGGCCGGCGCCCTGCTATACCTGCTGCTGAGTCTGCTGCTGTACCGCCTGCGCCCCTACAAGCTGGTGCAGCAGGTGCTGGGCCAGTGCATGCAGCAAACGGCCGACTACCTGCGCATCAAAGCACAGTTTTACCAGCCGCAGCCTGCCTACCAGCACCTGTACCAGCAGCTGGCCGAGTCGCAGGTGCACATCAATACAGCCCAGCAAAATGTGCGGGAGATCATGTTTAAAACCCGCAGCATTGTAAAAGAGAGTACCCATACCAGCCGGGTACTGCTGCTATCGTTTTTGGATGTGGTAGACCTGTTTGAAAGCATCATGGCCAGCCAGCCCAACTACCGGGTGCTGCAGCAGCAGCTGCCGGGTTCGCCGCTGCTGGCCGCTTTTGGGCAGCACCTACAGTACATGGCGCAGGAGTTGGAGGCCACCGGCCAGGCCTTTGCCGAAGGCCGCCCCTACCCGCCCGGCAGCGAAGGGAGACTGACTGCCTTGAGTCAGCAGTTTGCCGATGCAAGACTTCAGCAGCTGACGGCCGATAATATTGATGCCTTCATTACCCTGCGGCATGCGCTGGATGCGCTGGAAGATGTGCAGCACAAGCTGCTGCTGCTGCAGGAATACAGCAGCTATGGCCACCACCTGCAACTGCAGCGGCGGGTGGAGTACCAGCGCTTTGTGGTGCCCAGCTATTTTACCGGCCGCCAGCTGCTGAACAACCTGGGATGGCAATCCAACATCTTTCGCTACTCGGTACGCATGGCGGCTGCTATGCTGGCGGGCTATGTGCTGGCGCAGTGGCTGCCGCTGGGCCATGCATATTGGGTACTGCTCACCATAGTGGTGATACTGAAACCGGCCTACGCCATTACCCGCCAGCGCAATACCGACCGACTGCTGGGCACAGCGCTGGGTGTGGTGCTGGGGGCCGCGCTGCTGTACAGCACAAGCCACACCGGCTGGCTGCTGGCGGCCATGGTGGTAAGCATGGTGCTGTCGTTCAGCTTTTGGCGGCATCGCTATTTTATCTCAGTACTTACCCTCACCGTCTTTATAGTACTGGCCCTGCAGCTGCTGCAGCCCGGCGATTTCAGGCCGCTGCTGTGGGACCGTCTGCTGGATACTGCCATTGGCTCGGCCATCTCGTTTGTAATGACGCTGCTGATACCACCCCTGTGGGAGCGGCAGCAGATAGGCCAACTGGCTGCGCATACTATTGCGGCCAATCAGCAGTGGTTTGATTATATCAGCCGGGCTTTTGAGGGACAGCCGCTGCAAAGCAGCGAATACAAGCTGCGGCGCAAGCAGGTGTACGTGGCACTGGCCCACCTGAGCGATGCTTTTCAGCGCATGAGCAATGAGCCAAAGGCCATGCAGCAGCAAGCGCCGTACTGGCAGCAACTGCTGGTGAGTAATCATACGCTGGCCAGCCATATAGCGGCGCTGTATACCGAGCTGCAGGAAATGCCGGAGCAGGATTGGCTGGATGATTTTTTGCCCCTGACGCGGCAATGCAGCAACCGGCTGCAAACAGCCCGCAATTACCTGACGCAAGAGACCACGGCGCTGCAAGCGGGTGCTGCCACGGGCCAGGAAGAAACCAGCATACGGCAGGAAGTAAACCAACTGCTGGCGCAGCGGCGCCACGAGCTGGCCAGAGGCATGATGGAAACCCATACCCGCCAGCGACTGATTGACCTGAAAAGCCTGCTGGACCAAATAGATATGATGCTGCAGCTGGCGGGTGATATCCGGCGGGTGTGCCGGCGGCTGGCAGCAGCAGGGAAGGCGGAAAATGATTGAATCGCCGTGGACGATTAGAAAAACAGGAGGCGCTCTTTTTGGTAAAAAAAGTTTAACCGCAAAGACGCCAAGGATGCGCAAAGGGCGCAAGGACAAACGCTCGGTATTCCTTGCGGCCCTTGCGGTGTTCCCCTTTGCGGCCCTTGCGGTAAAAATTCACTAAGAGGTTGAGCACAGCTTTTCAGCCACAGATGCACTGAAGAACCGGTAGACCGGAAGTCAGAAAGTCGGGAAGACCGAAAGACGGGAAGTCGGTAGGCAGTCGTCGGTGGTCTGTGGTCGGTGGTCTGTGGTCGGTGGTCGCTAGTCAGGATCAAAGAGAAAAAATCGGCGTCCAGCCGCCTATCCGCGAATATCCGTGTCCCAATCCGCGTCCCACTCCGCATCACATCTATCCCTACTTTCGGGGCCGCCCGGCTATCGGGCAGGCATCGTCTAAAGGGAGATGCCTTTTTATTCAAACACGACACAACGCATGAAGAAACTGTTTGCATGCCTGCTGGGGCTGAGCCTGCTGTGCCAGCTGCAGGGCCAGCCCGCTTTTACCCGCGACCAACTGCTGAAGAACCAATTGCCCACCGGCTTTTACAACAGCATGCCCACCGTGCTGGAATGGCTGGATGATGAACGCCTGGTGCTGAACACCCGCCAAGCCGGCGACAGTGTAGCCAAGCCCTACGTGATGGAGGTAAAAACCGGCAAGCTGACCGATGCTGGCGCCAGCTACATACCACCCGCACGGCGGCGGCCCGAGGTGCCCTTGTTTGTGCGCAACAATGATATTTTCATGCGGACCAGCAGCGGCGAAAAGCAGCTGACCAATACACCAGCAGCGGAAAAGAATCC
This sequence comes from Chitinophagaceae bacterium, assembly GCA_947459455.1. Lineage (GTDB taxonomy): Bacteria > Bacteroidota > Bacteroidia > Chitinophagales > Chitinophagaceae > Phnomibacter. Next base: position 3,405 of record CANHEC010000062.1, on the reverse strand, counting down.
CACCTTCAGCCCCGACGAAAAGTATGTGGCCTTTACCCGCAACAATGACCTGTACACGCTGGAAGTGGCCAGCGGCAAAGAAACCCGCCTCACCACCGATGGCACCGACCTCATCCTGAATGGCTATGCCAGCTGGGTGTACTGGGAAGAAATTTTTGGCCGTGCCACCGCCTTCCGGGCCTTTTGGTGGAGCCCCGATAGCAAAACACTGGCCTACATGCGCTTCGATCAGAGCCGCATCAAAATGTTTCCGCTGTACAATGCCGATGGCAGCCACGGCAGCCTGGAAGAAACCCGCTACCCCAAAGCCGGCGACCCCAACCCCGATGTAAAGCTGGGCTTTGTACAAGCCACCGGCGGCACCACTACCTGGGTCGATTTCAATAGCGCCATCGACCACCAGCTGGGCTGGCCCGAATGGAAGCCCGATGGCAGCGCCCTGTACGTACAGTGGCAAAACCGCGGTCAGGATACCCTGCGCATGTATGCCGTCAACCCCGCCACAGCTGCCATAAAAGAAGTGTATTTCGAAACACAAAAAGCATGGATCAGCCTGGATGAAGCCGATGACCGCCTCACGTTTATCAACGGTGGCAAAGACATGATCATCATGAGCGACCAAAGCGGCTGGAAACACTTCAGCGTGTACAGCGCCGATGGCGTGTTTAAAAACCACATCACCAGCGGCAACTACACCGTGCAGGAAGTGCTGGGCCTCGATGAAAAAACGCAAACCCTGTACATCCGTGTGCGTGGCAAAGATGGCTTTGCCCGCAGCGATGTGTATGCTGCCTCGCTGGATGGCAAAAAAATGACCCGCCTCAGCTTTGGCAATTACAACCATAGCCGACCCAATTTTTCGCCCAATTACAAGTACCTCATTACTACCTACAGCCACCTCAACGATCCGGGTGGTGTAGCCATAGTAGACAATACCGGCAAGCTGGTGCGTGAACTGGGCAAGCTGCAAGGCGAAGCCATGAAAAACTATGCGCTGGCTAAAACCGAACTGATCTTCATCAAAAGCGCCGACGGCCGCTACCAGCTGCCCGCCATTATTACCTGGCCCATGAACTACGATCCCAGCAAAAAATATCCGATGCTGGTAAACGTGTACGGCGGCCCCGATGCCAGCCAGGTAACCGACCAATGGCAGTGGAACACCCAGCGCCAGTGGTATGCTCACGAAGGGCTGCTGCAGGTCACGTTCGACAACCGCGCCAGCGGCCACTTTGGCAAGCAGGCCATTGCCGAAATACACCGCCAGCTCGGCATTTTGGAGATTGAAGACTTCCGCACCATGGCCAAATATTTTATCGACAAAGGCATTGCCGATCCGCGTCGGGTGTGCATCACCGGCTTCAGCTTTGGTGGCTACATGAGCTGCATGGCGCTTACCTACGCGGCCGATGTGTTTACCCACGGCATGGCCGGTGGCAGCGTTACCGATTGGCACCTGTACGATAGCCACTACACCGAACGCTTCATGGATACCCCTGCCGAAAACCCCGAGGGCTACAAAAAAACCAGCGTGATGCAGTATGTAGACAAGTACAAAGGCATGCTGCAAATAGTACACGGCACCATGGACGATAATGTGCACATGCAAAACAGCATCCAGCTCATTGGCGCCCTGCAAGACAAAGGCAAAGACTTTGAATTTATGCTGTACCCCAATGGCCGGCATGGCTGGGGCAACCTGCCGGCACGCAATACGCATTTCACCAATCTCAAAACCAAGTTCATCTACAAGCACCTGCTCGAAAAAGAAGTACCCAAAGACGTACTTCGGTAAGCAGTAGCTTGCTGCATCTTTTTTATAAGAAACGTCCGGTGCTTGCCGGACGTTTTTTTGTGGGGCTATCGGCAGCTGTGCAGACCTCAGCAGTTGTTCCGGCTGCTGCGGGGTTCGCTGCGCTACCGTCCCCCGCCCGGGGCGGGGGGCCAGGCCCTCCGCATCCGGCAGCCCTTCGTCTGCAGTGCAGTTCCCGGCTATTCGTTCGCATTTCGCCGGCAGCCCGTCACCCCGTAGCTTCACGCCTGCACTATGGATGTATTCATCATTTGCCTCGCAGCATTCGCCGGTTCGGCCCTTACTTTTTTCAGCGGGTTTGGGTTGGGCACCCTGCTGCTGCCGGTGTTTGGGCTGTTCTTCCCCATCGAAATAGCCGTTGGCCTCACGGCCATCGTTCACTTCCTCAATAATCTTTTCAAGCTGGGCATTGTATGGCGCTATGCGCAGTGGCGGATAGTTTGGCAGTTTGGACTGCCTGCGCTGCTGGCCGCTGCTGCAGGTGCCTGGCTCTTATCGCAGCTGCCTCACGTCAGCATTTATCAGTATCAGCTGGGCGGCAGGCTGGTGTCGGTATCGTTGCTCAAGCTGGTGGTGGGCAGCCTCATGCTTTTCTTTGCCATCGTAGAGCTATCGCCCCGCTGGCAGCACGTAAGTGTGCCCGCCAGTTGGATGCCGCTGGGTGGATTGCTGAGTGGTTTCTTCGGCGGCCTGAGTGGCCATCAGGGAGCGTTGCGCAGTGCTTTCTTACTTCGCCTGCAGTTGCCCAAAGCGGGTTTTGTAGCTACCGGTGTGGCCATCGCCTGCCTGGTCGATATCAGCCGGCTCTCCTTGTACAGCAGCATCTGGATCACAGCTGCCATTCCGTGGAAGCTGGTAGCCGCCGCTACCGGTTCGGCCTTTGGCGGGGCCTGGCTCGGCAATAGGTGGTTGAAAAAAGCCACCCTGCGAGGTTTTCAAATCGCCGTCGCCGCCTTCATCATCGCCTTTTCACTGGCACTGATAGCGGGGTTGATTTAAGGCGTGTAATGGGACACGGGTGTTCGTGCAATGGGACACGGATGTTCGCGGAGGAGCGGATGTTCGCTGATTTTTTTCTTTGCTCCGGTCTCCTAACCACCGACCACTGACCACTGACCACCGACTACAGACCACCGACTTACTGACTTTCGGTCTTACCGTCTTCCGGTCTTCCCCGACTTTCCCGTCCTTCGGTCTTCCCGACTTCCACTCACTCAAACTCATACCCAATATCCCGCCGGTAGTAGCGGCCTTCAAACTGCACTTGTTCTATTACAGCTTTGGCCTGTGCAGCGGCGGCTTGTATGGTAGGTGCCAGTGCGGTAGCGGTGATGACACGGCCGCCATTCGTCAGCAGCGTGCCGTCGTCGGCCAGGCGGGTACCTGCATGAAACAGCATGCTGTCGGCCGGTAGGGCAGCAGGCACCTGCATGGGCTTTCCTTTGGCGTAGTCGCCGGGGTAGCCGCCGCTCACGGCCATTACAGTGGCCGCGGCTCGTTCATCTATTTCCACCGTTGCGTCGGCCAGCGTCCCGCTATTCAACTGCAGAAACAAATCGACTACATCACTTTTCAGTCTCGGCATCACCACT
>CANHEC010000061.1 GCA_947459455.1 Chitinophagaceae bacterium | reverse complement strand
TTACCGGCCAGCTGTTCTAAGGCAGCGATTCTTCCTTGGTGGATGGCAAGGTGAAATTCCAGATGAGCCGGGCGGGTTTCAAGTTCGATAGACTTTCGGATTACAAATTGAGCCAGCGGATGGCCAATTCTATAATGCTGGAAATTATCCGGATCACGTCCAATAGTTAAAGGAGACAACGGCAATTCCAATCCGGGCACTGGCTGTTGGCTTAGCGTGAATGACAAATGCTGGTCATCAAATTCGGCATCGTCCTGGAGTACAAACCGGGTGACCTGCCATAAATAGTTCTCATAGCGGGAGAGGTAGTCGCGGCTCTCGTGTAGCCTTAGTTTTAGCTTGTCAATTACATCTACATCAAAATTGGCCAGTAGCTTTTCCCGGGTATTGCGCATCCGCTCATTGATTTGGCTATCCAATTCAGCCCTGAGCGCATCAAATGCTTCATTGATTTCCTGCTCTGTTCGGCAGCGTTGGTAAATGTCGGCAATGCGACTTTCAAAGTCTACGCCGCTTTCAATACTTCCCAGCACTTCGTCGCTTGCTCCAAATACACCTTCAAAAAGCTTGAACTTTTGCTCCAACAATTGAAACACACGAACATCAGCAGCATTCCTGATATTCAGGAAGTTTACAACTACAACGTCGTACTGTTGACCATACCGGTGGCAGCGTCCTATGCGCTGTTCAATCCGTTGCGGATTCCATGGCAGGTCGAAATTGATAACCAGGGAGCAAAATTGCAGGTTGATACCTTCGGCTGCCGCCTCGGTTGCTATCATGATAGTTGCTTCATTCCTGAAATAATCGACAAGAGCAGCCCGTTTATCAGCTGTAGGTGAACCTGTAATCCTTCCGGTACCAGCCTCCTGTTGCATCCACTGTCTGTATACATCGTTGCTACGAGGATCGCTGTTTGTGCCATTGAACAGTACTATTTTACCTGCATATCCATTGGCTTCCAGGAGCTCCAGCAAATACTTCTGTGTTCGGGTACTTTCAGTAAAAACAATTGCTTTTCTAGCTGCGCCCGGTTGCATGCGGGCAAAGCCTTGTTCCAGTGCCGCCAGCAATTTTTCACCTTTGGAATTTGATTGTATTTGTCTGGCCAGTTGCAGATAGTTGTTCAGTTGGGTAAGTTCATGCGCTATCCCGGCCTTTTCTTCTTCGGTCAGAGCCGCATTCTCTACCTTGAAGGCTGATTCCCTGGTTTCTTCACTAAGCTCAATCTGATCATCCCCTGTTTGTGTTACATCTGCCCAAACCTCATTCCTTAGTATTTGTTCAAGGCGATCAATTAAGCTCTGCAAAGTGGCAGCAATAGCGAAGGAAGAAGAGGCCAGGAGCTTTCTGAGCATCATAGTCATCAAGTGACGCTGGCTGGCTGGTAGCGCATACAATACTTCACTTTGGAGGTACTTGCTCACTTGTTGGTACAGTGCTGTTTCATCCTGCCCTGGCTCAAACTGTATGGTAAGGGGAATTCGATTGGTGTACCGGATATACTCCTGCACCTGGCTTCGCAGGTGGCGCTTGCACACATGCTGAAGTCTGTTTCGCAGGTCGCTGAAATCCTCGTCTGCAGCCTGGCGCAAATACAATTGCCTGAAAGTTTTTAAATCCCCAAACACCGTCTCATCAATCATACTTACCAATCCGTACAATTCAAGCAGTGTATTTTGGAGTGGGGTTGCAGTGAGCAATACTTTCTTGTATGGAGTCAATCCGGCTTTAAGTGTTGTAGCTATTCTGTTACCATTCTTATACACATTGCGTAGCCGGTGTGCTTCATCCATGATCACTAAATGCCAGTCCACATCTCTCAACCAACCTGCCTTGCCCTGGGCAAACTGATAGGAGCATATTATTATGGTCGGCTCTTCTGGTACTACAAAGCGACCTTCTTTCAGGCAAGAGTTAAAGGTTTTGGATTCCAATATGAAACTTGGCAGCGTAAACTTGTCCCACAATTCCTGACTCCATTGTTTGCGTAAGCTGGCCGGGCAGATAATCAGTAGGTTGCGCTTTCTTTCGGCCCAGCTTTGTGATAAAAGGATACCCGCTTCAATGGTTTTGCCTAATCCAACCTCATCTGCAAGTATAGCTCCCTTACTCAGCGGCGACTGGAATGCGAAAAGTGCAGCATCAATCTGATGGGGATTGAGGTCAATACGTGCATCTACCAAAGCTGTAGCCAACTTGGCCATGCTGCCAGACGCTGCTTTTCGCTGTAGTTGAAGAGCGAAATACTTTACATGATAGACAGTCATGGGTAATGATTTCGAAGACTGATGAGACTGGCAAAGCTACTTTATTGTAAAGTATTGATTGGCAACGTGTAACAATAAATTGGGGGGTATTAGTTTTCTGAGTTGGGGTTTTCAGCGGTAGTGAAAAATACGTCAGCCAGGTACATTTTATTGTATTTGAAGGGTACTTAGACTTCAATGGACATTTTCCTGTGGACCGAAAAAAGTCCACAAAAAATAGTGTATGTGCTGTGGCAGTGCTTTCAATAGCTTGCTGTTGCTACCAGCTATTTACGACTAGTAGGAGGCCTGCCGCCGGGCGTTTTTTGCGGGGGGCCTATCAGCCGGCCTGTTTTTCCAATATCTGTCACCAATTTTTTGTCACCATTTTTTTTGGTGACAAATTTTTGGTGCCAAAACTTCTGGCTGCGGGTTGCCTATGAAGGGGGTGGCGTGCCCATCTCCGGTAGCGATTCCGTAAAAAGCCGCCCCCGGCCAATTCGGCCGGGGGCTGTGCTGCTAGTAGGGTACAAACCAGCTTAGTTGCCCCCAAAATTGAAGTTCACCGAGAAGAACCAGCTCTTTTCGCTGCGGTCGGCCAGGGTGGGCGTGCCGCTGAAAAACTGAGGTACATTGTTGACCACCGGAATATTGTTGAGGTGGCGTTCCTGCTGCACGCTCAGCCGCTTCACTTTGCCCCATACCACGCCGCCGGTAAACGAGATACGATTGTCGGAGCCAAACAAAGAAGAAATGATGAAGGAGCCGCCGAGCATCAGCCGGAGGTTTAGCTCGGTAGAAGTCATGAGGCCCACGGCACCGCCAATATTGTAGTGGCTGGAAATGCGGGGGTAAAAATGGGTGAGCAGCGAAATGCCTATGTCGCGGTTGCCGGTGGGTTCCTGCGTGATGACATTACCAATGGTATCGCGGGGGCTGGCGCCGGTAGGCGTGTACCGGGCCGAGTCGGGTTTCAGTACGTAAGTATAGTCTTTCAGGCCGGTGAGCACAAAGCCGGCACTGAAGTCAATCTTCATACCGCCTCCCATGCGAATGTTCTGCGTCCTGCTTTCCACCCCGGCGGCATCGCGGTATTTTATTTCGATGTAATCACGGTTTTTAGCCCGCATGGTGGCGTATACAATGGGGCTGATGCCATCCAGACTTTTGAGGGCTGCAATGATGGCGTTGATGGCCTGCATGGCCTGCGCCCGTTCAGTGCCTTTCAGCTTCTCATCTGCCAGGTTCTTCAATCCATTTTCCAGCTGGCCAAAGCTGCCGGCGCTGGTGCCAAAAATCTGATTGATAATGGCCAACAGCTTCACCATGCCTACCCGATGCGCTTCGATGCTGCACGACGACACCCTGAATTGACTGATGTATTCTACCAGCTCATTGTTCAGGCCCTGCAGGTTGGCCAGAAGCTGCAATTTTTCCTGCTCGATGCTATCAACTTTTGCTGGTTTCGTTTCACTGCCTTGCTGGCTGCCACTTCCTGTTTTGTTGCCGCTTGCCGAGCTGGTCAGCGGCGTTACAATCTGGCTGCTAGCAAGGCCGGAAATAATGCTGGCAAACTGGGTACTTCCGCCATTGAACAGGTCTTTTTCATCTACTACCAGGCTGATGGGTTTGGCCAGCGGGATATTCACTGCTTCAAATGTGATGGAGGAGCCAACCGGCGGTGTAAAGTATTTGTGAGCTTTACGGCGATATCTCTCATGTAAAAATTCATCAGTGTTGAGCTTTCCAAGGGCCTTCAGACGATCTTTATCCAGTTTATCTAGTTTATCCGATTTCACATAAATATGCTTGCAAATGGTATATATGTCTCCATATGTCGCTTTTTCGGGATCGTAGGTGATGAGGTAGTCGGTGCTAAATTTCCTGTCGACCTTGCTTTTAATTGCAGCTTCTTTATCACATGAATTGCAGGTGCCGTTAAAGCGGACGGCCGCTAAAGTGGTTGAGTCGAAAAACGTAGCGGTTCGGATACTATTGCCAACGTCGGTAGTGGCGGTAGGTGTGGCGACTGCTGTTGACACAAACTGAAGGGTAATCGTATCGAAAGCATTCCCCCTTGCTACACGAATAACTAATGAATCGTTATCTAAGATGCCCAACTGGCCGACCGTATACGTTACCTCAAGCATAAAAAAATTACCTGATTTTGTTGGCGTTTCAGCTCCCCGTGCAAGTGACTCCCAGTTATCAGCGCCTCCTGTTAATTTCTTTTGCGTAGCCTTCGCAAGGTTTAAACACACAGAGCTTTCAGGGGCTTCCCAAACAATAGTGAGCGGACTACTCACATTGTATTGCTTTTTTTCGTTTTGCTCACGATTAGCTTTTATGGTAATCTTTTTGATGGTAGAGCTTTGCGCCTGCGCACCAAGCTGGTAAATCAGGCAGCAAATCAATAATGATAGCAGCCGATACATCTGTTTGTTTTTCATGTTGATAGTTTGGTTGGTATTAGACCAAAAGGGTATAAATGCTATTAGCAAAAAGTCCGTAAACGGGCATGATATAAGTGCGGGTGTGGCCATCGCCCCCCACTACAATGCCTACCAGCTTGTCCTGCTCATCCAGCACCGGGGCGCCAGAGTCGCCACCGTTAGACATGGCTTCTGTTACAATCAGTCGCTGCATTTCCATCAGAGTATTGTCGAATCTGTAGCTCACACTCACGTCTGTAACACGGCCACTTCTTATACCGCTGGTTGCACCTTGAGAGAATAGTCTTCTATCCTTCAATTTCATGACCTCATCATAACCCAACCATTGGTATATCACAGCTGTGCGGTTGTGATGCAGTGTCAGGCGGTTATGGATTCGTACCTGATCGGTCAGCCCCACAATCGCAAAGTCTTCGATTGGAGAGAAACGGAGAAACTGCAACGGTAAGTTGTCGTAAAGCCGCGGCGCAAACGGCAAGCTGGCTGTGGGCCAGGCATTTCCATTATTCGTTCCGTCGTATCTGATGGGCGTGCTGGTTTGGGCAGTGGGGTGCAGCACATGGGCGCAGGTCAATAAAAAGCGCTGCCCTGCCTGTTGCCCGGCAGCACGCTTCAGGCTCAACACGGCACCCCTACTGCCATAGCTTTCTGATCCGGTTCTGGCGATGCTGCCACCCAATTCCATCGGGTCGGCCTGGTCGGGTAGCGTGTTCAGTTGCAAACTGGCACCGTTGGTTTCTTTCACATCCACCGGTATATCCACACCCTTCCACCTTATCAGTTTCGGCAGGGTGCCGGCTTGTTTGGTGCCCACGTACACGGTCAGTCCAATCTGGCCGTTGGTATCATCGTTTTTGTAGCCAATGGCACAGCCCCGGTAGTCGGTGGTTTGTTGTTGCAGCCACAGGCGCCGGTTGTTCAAAAAATCCTGCACCAGGCTGATCTGTACGTCTTCCGCCAACTGCGGCCAAGGAGTAGCAGCGGTGGCCAATTCATCGACATTTAAGCCTCCGCCCCAGTAGTAGTAGCCGTCATCGGCGGCGGCCCACAGGTTGTTGCCATCCAGGTGTTCGCCACTCACCCATTGCCGCACTACCAGGCTGCTACCCATGGGCAGGTAGCTCAGGCCGGGCAGCTGCGTATTGGGAGCCGGGCGGCGGTACAGGTTGGCGGTCAGCTGGGCATTCATGCGGTTGGTTTATCCTTTTATGATCAGCTGGTTGCTAGCGGGCGAAAGGCCGGCACTGCCCGGTGGCAGGGGGCTTGCAGGCGCACTGGCAGGCTTGGGGCCGCTGCCGCGTAGCTGCATAAACTTATTCAGCAGATCGAACCAGAAGGGGGCGCCCAGCGAAATGGCAAAAGCGGTGATGAGCCAGCCAATAAAGGCAATAACCGGTGGCGACTTATAAGGTGAGGCAACGGAACATGCTGCCCTGGCACTGTCTATCTGTGCTTTCAGCTGCCCTTGCAGCGCTATCCGCTGTTTGGCGTCTTTGATATTGGCGGCTTGTCGCTGCTGCCGCAGCAGGTCTTGTAGCCGGGGGTCTTTATCGCAAGCGTCGGGCAGGGCTTTCAGGCCCAGTATGCCCTGTACAGCTTCGTGGTCTTGCTGCAGCCTGCGGTATTGCTGTTGCAGGCCGCTGTCGCTGTATTGGTACACAATGGCTGTTTCAATTGTATCAGTCTGCCCATCGGCCTTCGCCTTCAGGGTGCGGGTAGTTTCCTGTTTGCGCAGGGTATCTACTATGCCGGCGTAGGCTTGCTGCCTGCTGGCCGCAAAGGCCACCAGGTTGTCACGGGCATCTTTGTTATTGATAAGTATGCGGGCAATGGCGATGCTATCAACATTGAAATTGATGGCCACCGCCAGTCCCACAAAAAACAGGATGAGCTGTGTTTGCTTTTTGTACCAGCCAGTGGTGCGCTGCATGGTTTCATCAAACCAGTCTTCGAGGCGAGCCCTGAAGGCGTAGGGATCGCGGCGGGCATCGGCCATCAGCATGCGCAGGTGCTGCAGGGTATCTTGGCTGATGGGGGTACCATCGGCCAGGGTGCCATTGTTTAGTGAAGCACCAATCAGGTCGGCCTCGCTGCTGGTGGCACCATCGTACTGCGGGCCCCGCAGCAGGTGCACCACCGTGTTGGCAAAGTTGTGATTGTGCAGGTAGGAGGGTTTGCTGGCCAGGCGGTCTTCGCCGAGGTACTTGATGGTAGGATGCTGGTAAAAAGCTTTGAGGAAGCGTTCGTGCGGACGTTGTGGCTCGAAGAAGCGATTCCAATTGTCGCATGATTGCCGCAAAAAGGCTGCCACCTGATTACTGCTGGTGTCGGGCTCGTCTTGCAGCATTCGGCGCAGCGCTTTGTGCAGCATGCGGGCCCGCAGGCCAAACCAGCGGCTGATGATTTCCTGCAGTACGGTGGCCAGCAGGCTGTACAGCAGGTACAGAAACACCAGCCCGATGAAAACATCCAATACGACGTTTCCCATGTGTGGGTACGATTGACAAAGTTGAGCAATAGATGATGGGGGGCTGCCCTGCACGGTGCACAAGCCTCAATTTCCAGCCTTACAGCTACAAAATAAGGCAGTAAGTTGATAAATACAAATAGGCGGCTCAAGTTTATTGTGGGTGACAAAGATGATGGTCTGCCTGTTGCAATTCCGGATACCTTGTCGCATCTTGATGCTTACAATTTTTACCGATGAAACCCAAATCAAATATCAGGCAGCAGGAAGTGCAAAGTAACAACCTCCAAGATCTGGCAGCCTCCATGATGATGACCATGCGCCGATGGGTAGGCTATATCGCCCTCAGTATTGGTATCCTGCTGCCACTCATTACCCAGCTGCTTACACAGTGTCCTCACTTGCAGGAGTCTATCAGTCACTACTACTATACGGTCGCCGGCCCTGTATTTGTAGGCTTGCTGTGCGGTACCGGCTTTTTTCTGATTTGCTATCCGGGCAATGCAGATTACGAAGATTGCCTGACTAATGCGGCGGGTGTGTTGCTGCTGGCGGTGGCGTTTTTTCCTACCGCTTTCGAGCAGCAAGATACCACCTGTACTACGTTTATTCTTAGTTATGATGATTGGGTCGGCATCGTGCATCTCAGTTGTGCAGCCCTCTTTTTCCTGATTCTCGGCGGGGTATCCATCTGGTTGTTTCCAAGGCCCCATCCCAGGCAAAAAGAGAATCCGGCAAAGCGTCGCCTTCGCAACCGGCTATATCGGGTGGCGGGTGTGGCCTTGTGGCTGGGGTTGGTAGCGTTGGCGCCTATGCTTGTTTCCGAGGAGATCCGCACAGCTTACGAAAAATACAAAGTGGTATTCTGGGTGGAAGTATACATGTTGGTTGTATTCGGATGGGTATGGCTGTACAAAGGGCGGGTAGTCGAAGCCTGGCGCTAGTGGCTTAAGGCCCACTCCATGGTTTGTCGCATCCCTCCGTTTTCGTAAGCACCTACCCCACCATATCACCCAAAGCCCTACAGCGATGCCGGGGATACTCAGCCAATCGATGGCAGAGGTAGAGGTACCACTCCTGCCCGTACACCACGTACAGGCGGCAGCGGTAGCCGCGGGCTCGCCAGGCGGCCAGCTCTTCGTTGCCAATACCCAGCAGGCGCTCCAGCACATAGTGCGGTGGCTGGTGGGTGTCTATCAGCTGGCACAGCGTGGGCATCAGGGCCTCGTGGTGGGTGGCCAGGGCGCAGGGGTGGTGGGCTGCCAGCAGTTGAGCGTCCATAGCAGATCGGGGAGCGAAGGACTACCACGAAGGGCCCGGTCAG